>JAIRUN010000046.1 GCA_031254365.1 Treponema sp.
ACATACATTCCGTACTTTGCCTGTTTGAAATATGCCGCTCTTGGGTCAGCGTCAACCTCAACGGCGATCTCGTTTACACGGGGTAGAGGATGCAGAACAATGAGATCTTTTTTCCCCATGTTCATTTTATCCATATTAAGAACATAAATATCCTTGAGGCGGATATAATCCTCCTCGTTAAAAAAGCGTTCCCGTTGTACCCGTGTCATATACAAAACATCAAGATGGGGCATGGCTTCTTCAAGACTCCGCGTTTCCGTAAATTCAATATTATTTTTTTGCAGCAGACGGGTAATATATTCGGGAACAACCAGTTCTTCCGGCGAGATAAACATCATTTTTATTTTCTCATAACGGGCCAGCGCTTTTGCCAAAGAATGAACAGTACGTCCAAACTTGAGATCGCCGCAGCAGCCAACGGTAAGGTTTTTAATGTCCCCCCGCAGCCGCCGGATTGTCAATAAATCGGTCAGCGTCTGGGTGGGATGATGATGCCCGCCGTCCCCCGCATTAATCACCGGAACCGGCGAATAATGGGACGCGAGCAGGGCCGCGCCTTCCTTTGGGCTGCGCATAACAATCGCGTCAGCATAGCTGGCCGCCATCCGCACCGTGTCGGCAAGGCTTTCACCCTTGACCGCTGAACTTGAACCGGGGTCGGCAAAGCCCAGACAGCTTCCCCCCAGCCGCAGCATGGCCGCCTCAAAGCTCAGGCGGGTTCTGGTGCTTGGCTCAAAAAAAAGCGTAGCCAGCAGCTTTCCCCGGCAGCTCGTCCGAAGGTACTGTTCTTCAGTTTCAATCTTTTCCGCCAGACTGAACAGGCCGTCCATTTCTTCAAGGCTGAAATTGCCCGGTTCAATCAGAGAGCGTCCTTTTAGCATATATCCTCATTATTTTCATGTGTTATGCCAGTATAGCGGAAAATGTTGTTTTATGTCAGGGGTGTCAGTCACCTTTTTTGAATAATCTATGCGGCGCGGACAGCTGGCTAATCTGCTCATTGCACAGACCCCTGTTTTTTGATACCGTAAAAACCAGAGGCAATTTCAATGATTGTGATGAAATTCGGGGGGAGTTCCGTAGCAGACGCTGAACGGCTTCGCCATGTTGCCGGTATTATACAGTCTCAGCTTCAACGGAGGCCCTTAGTGGTGCTGTCCGCAATGGGCGATACGACCGATCATCTGCTTGAAGCCGGGGACGAGGCTTTTCGGCAGGGAAATGTTTCGATTGAACAGGTTGAAAAACACCATCTTGCGGTGATGAGAAAGCTGAAATTGCCGACCGGTGTTCAAAAAGAGATTAAGCCCCTGCTGCAGGAACTGCACCGGCTGCTGTCCGGCATTGCGCTGATCAGGGAACTGACACCCCGTACCAGAGACCAACTAGTTTCATTCGGGGAACGGCTTTCGGTGCGTATTGCCGCTGCCTGCTTTAGCTCGCTGGGGATAAACGCGCGGGCTTTTGACGCATGGGACGTGGGGTTTCTGTCTAACTCCAATTTCACCAGCGCGGAACTGCTTGAGGAGAGCTGGGAGAAAATCCCTGAAAAAATCATTCCCCTGATAAAAGCGGGCATAGTGCCCGTGGTAACGGGTTTTATCGCGCAGGATGACAAGGGCAATATTACAACGCTGGGGCGGGGCGGCTCTGATCTTTCCGCTACAATGATCGCCGCCGCGTGCCAGGCCGAGGAAGCCCAGGTGTGGAAAGACGTTGACGGCATCCTCACTTCCGATCCCCGGATCGTTGAACAGGCGAAACCGGTTGAAGCCGTTACTTATGAAGAAGCGGCGGAACTTGCCTACTTTGGCGCGCAGGTGCTGCACCCGCGGGCAATGCAGCCCTGCATGAAAACCGGAACTCCGGTACTGGTAAAAAATTCGTATAACATCGCCGCTCCCGGTACGAGAATCATTCCATCGCTGGATAAAAAGAGTCTTCCGGTCCGGGCCATTACAACACGCCGCAATGTTACGTTAATTGACATTGTTTCAAGCCGTATGATGGGGCAGCACGGTTTTCTTGCCGAAGTATTTTCCGCTTTTGCCCGGCACAATCTTTCCATTGACATGGTTGCCACAAGCGAAGTTTCAGTTTCGCTGACTCTGGACTCAGACAGCGATCTTTCCGCCCTGAAAAAAGAGCTGGCAAAAGTTGCCAGCGTTGACATCAAGACCGGAAAAGCCATTGTTACAATCATCGGTAATGTCAAACGATCCTCGGAAATACTGGCGCGGGCTTTCAGAACCTGCCAGCTTTTGGGGATAACGGTGCAGATGATTTCGCAGGGGGCCAGCAAGGTGAATATCAGTTTTATCGTAAACGATAACGAGGCCGCCGATGTGATCAAGGCCCTGCATCTTGATTTTTTTACAGGCGGTAAGGAGTCAGCATGAACATTGCCATTATCGGTTACGGCAAAATGGGAAAGATGATTGAACAGATCGCCTGCGAGCAAGGACATTCCATTAGCGCCATTGTTGACCCAATGGCAGCAGGAACTTCTGTGCTGACCGGAACGCGACTCAGTAAAAGCATAGTGGAAATCGAAAATACTAACGCCATTGACGCGGCGATTGAATTTACAGAGCCAGCGCGGGCTGTGGCGAACATCCTCGCCCTTGCGGAACGGAAAATTCCCGTGGTGTCAGGCACTACCGGCTGGCATGACAAATTGGCCGAAGTGGAACAGGCGGTGAACGCCGCAGGGACATCCCTGCTCTGGTCATCCAATTTTTCCATAGGGGTGAATCTTTTTTACCGGATCGCCTGGTACGCTTCAACGCTGGCAGATTCTTTTCCTGAATATGATGTGGGCGGCTTTGAGTCACATCACAATAGAAAACTCGACAGTCCTTCGGGAACCGCGAAATCTCTGGTGGACGGCGTTCTTTCCCGCATTGAGCGAAAAAAAACAGCGGTATGGGAAACCCTGAGCCGCCGCCCATTGCCCGAAGAACTTCACTTTCCCAGCCTGCGGCTTGGTTCCGTACCCGGCACGCACAGCCTGTTTTTTGATTCGCAGGCGGACACCATCGAAATTACCCATACTGCCCGCAGCCGGGAAGGGTTTGCGTCAGGCGCAATCCGCGCGGCCCAGTGGCTGAGCAGCGCCGGTTCCACCAATAAACGAAAGGGAATTTTTACCATTGATGATATGCTGCGGGAGATTGTGGGGATATAACCGGATGAAAATCACCGAATTACTGCATACAAAAATGACCCTTTCCTTTGAGGTGTTTCCGCCCAAAGATGAAGTTCCTATGGACGGGCTTCTGGAAACCCTTTCCCATTTGTATTTGCTTCAACCTGATTTTATCAGCTGCACCTATGGAGCGGGCGGAAGCAAACGGGGAAAGAATATGGAAGTTTGTGGAGCAGTCAAAAAAACCGGACACACGGTTATGCCCCATTTGACCTGTATTGGCAATGTTCGGGATGACATCAAACAATTCGTAAGTGAATACATCGATCTGGGTATTGAAAATATACTTGCCTTACGGGGCGATTTTCCCGCCGGATGGGAGGGAACCAAAGGGGACTTTGCCTATGCCGGTGATCTTATCGGTTTTATTCGCGCGGAATTCCCCGGCCTGTGCATTGGGGCAGCGGCATACCCGGAAAAACATCTAACAGCCCTGTCAATGGAATCTGATATTGGGTATCTCCGTTCCAAACAGGACAAGGGCGCTGCCTTCATCATGACTCAGCTCTGCCATGATGTTCCGGCCTTTGAGCGTTTTGTGGAACAAATCCGTAAAGCCGGAATCACTATCCCCATTATCGCCGGAATAATGCCGGTGCTGGTACGTGAGCCTGTTATTCGCATGACGCTTTTTAACGGCTGCTCCATTCCGGCGGAACTTGCGGCCATTATGGGCAAATACGAAAAAGATCCCCCAAGTTTTACCAAAGCGGGAATCGAATATACAGTCGCCCAGATACACCGCTACATGGCGGCGGGGATTGACGGCCTGCACCTGTATACGCTGAATAAATGGGAAAAGATTACCGAGATTGTCAGGGCCGCGGGAATCGATAATGGCATACAACGCAAGGAAGCCGCAACTGCGTAACGAAAATTCTTTTACATCATCAGCCAAAGTTTTTTCATGGCTGTCCCAATTTATAAATCTGGAGCGCGGGCAAACACCCAAGAGTTTCCGCCTTGACCGGATGGAAGTTCTTGTTGAACTTGCCGGACATCCTGAGCGATGCGCGCCGTCCATTCACATTGCCGGTTCCAAAGGCAAGGGTTCGGTAACGGGAATGATGTCCGCGATACTTGAAGCTGACGGCCACCGCGTTGCCCGCTATATGTCGCCTCATGTCAGTGATTTCAGGGAACGGATCAGCCGCGGCGATTCTTTTTTTGATGAAGCGATATATTGCGTCGCTGCTGAAGAATTGCGGGAGGTTGCCGAGTCAAAAGTTCCGGCGGCTAAAAACAGTTTGTTTGATCCCGCAAGCGAGGACGGAGAAGCACCCACCTTTTTTGAACTTTTGACATTGTATTTTTTTCTCTGCGCCCGGCACGGCAACTGTGATGTAATGGTGGTAGAAACCGGCATGGGCGGACGGCTGGATTCAACCAATGTGGTTGATCCGCTTGTTTCTGTAATAACATTTATTGAACTTGAACACACCGCTTTTTTGGGCAAGACCATTCCGGCGGTGGCCGGTGAAAAAGCCGGAATAATAAAACCCGGAAAACCGCTGGTACTGGCAAAACAGAGCGCTCAGGCGCTGGAAGTTTTCAGAACAAAAGCTCATGAAAAAAACAGCCCGCTCATTTATTTTCCTGATATTGCGGAGCTTTCCAAAGTAAATGTTCATTCAAAGGGCACTGATTTTACCTTGACCTTTAGAACGGGCAGCGGCTTAGAGCCGGGCTCAGAGCCGCTATTATTCTCCGCGCCGTTAGTCGATCTTTCAATCCCCATACCGGGACTCATTCAGGCGGAAAATGCCGGGCTTGCCATCAGCGCCCTGAAAACAGCCTTTCCCCGCATCGGAGAAGCCAGTATTCGCCGAGGGCTGCGGCAGTTTCACATTCCCGCCCGCTTTGAAACCATTGCGGCTGACCCGCCGTTTGTTGTTGACGGAGCGCATACGCCGCAAAGCGCCGCGCTCTGTATCGAAACTTTTTGCTCCCTGTACGGCGAAGGCAGCATCCTGATCTTTGGCTGCGCCGCGGACAAAGATTCCAGGGCAATGGCGGAAATCGCCCTTCCCCATTTTTCAAAAATCATTATTACAACGCCGGGGAATTTCAAAACAAGCGATCC
Source organism: Treponema sp. (assembly GCA_031254365.1). Taxonomy (GTDB): domain Bacteria; phylum Spirochaetota; class Spirochaetia; order Treponematales; family Breznakiellaceae; genus WQXQ01. The sequence continues at coordinate 5,292 of JAIRUN010000046.1, forward strand.
GGCAAAAGTATACGAAGCCTTTGCCGCTGTCCTTGCCGCGCAGGGAGAGCGCTCAGGACAGGATACAATCGTATTTATAAAAGATACGGGGGAAGCGATCCGGCAAGCGCTTGACATGGCCCGCGGACAAAATCTCCCCCTGCTTGGAGCCGGATCATTCTACCTTGCGGCGGAAATAAAAAGTTTTTTTCAAAATATAGGTTTTCAAAAGGGGTAAGTATGGAAGCGAGAACACCTGTAGAAATTCTGGCATTCACCAGTGACTCAGGAGCCGCGAAAGCGCGGCGGAATATTCCTTCGGTTTTGATTCTGGCATTTCTTGCCGGGGCCTTTGTCGCCTTTGCCTCACAGGGCTCCACAATGGCAGCCCATAATCTGCTTGCCAGCCCCGACACCTACGGGCTGGGAAGGGTACTGGCGGGAACGGTATTCGGCGTTGCCCTGATGCTGATTGTGCTGGCGGGCGGAGAACTCTTTACCGGCAATATGATGATCATCGTTGCCGTGCTGGATCGCAAAGCCGCTGTTAAGCGAATGTTGCTTAACTGGCTTCTGGTATACGCGGGCAATCTTGCGGGCAGTTTATGCATTGTCTGGATGATGTACTATACCGGACTCTTTAACGCCTCAGCCGGCCTTGTGGGAGGAATGACCATACAGATCGCCGCAGGCAAAACCGCCCTCCCCTTTCACTCGGCCTTTTTGCTGGGGCTTATGTGCAACTGGCTGGTATGTCTGGCAATATGGGTTTCATTCGGGGCGCGTGACATTAGCGGCAAGATACTGGCCATTTTTTTTATTATCTGCCTGTTTGTCATATCGGGATTTGAACACTCAGTCGCCAATATGTACTATATTCCGGCTGGCATTCTCGCAAAGCAGAATCCCCAATGGCTTGCCATGACCACTGCTGCCACTGAACAGCTTGCCGGCCTCAACTGGAAAGGATTTTTTATCAACAACCTGATTCCCGTTACGCTTGGCAATATGGCCGGCGGTGCGGGCATGGTAGGGGTCGTATACTGGCTGGCGTTCAGGGAACGGAAAAGCAATTAAGCTGCCTTCAATTCAGCATGGATTTATGGGGATCATTATTCCATTTGGTTTTAAGGGCATAAAGATTGGCGTCAACCGCGCCTTTTGTCAGGCCGAGAATTTGCGCGACCTGACCATTGGTAGCGCCGGGCCGCATTCCGGCGTATCTCTTGCGCATCGAGGCCAGCCGCTGCCAGGCCCGATCCAGTTGCGCTTTCATTCTCATGGCGCAGGCGGAATCTTCCGGCATTGCCGCCAACCGCTTTTCATACACGATACAACGATAAAACTGGTTGTGAATCCGTTCGCGTATTGAACATATCACCTGGTCCCGTTCCAGCCGCAGTTCTTCCATTTTCCTGATCATCTGTTTTAACGTGTCCTTATCGATTCCTATGCGGGGGGCAATCCGTTCAAGAAAATCATCGGAGACACAGTTATAGCATTTCAGAATCAGCATCAAAAGCTGGCGGGGATTCTTTGTCTGTTCAATGGCTGTTGCTGATACCGGTTCTTCAACATTGTATCCGGGTTCCTGTTCTTCCGCATATTGATCAGAGAAACGGGC
>JAIRUN010000177.1 GCA_031254365.1 Treponema sp.
GAGAGGTTATTTTGAAAATTGCAAAAATATGGAAAACGGTTCTTATAATATTTCTGAGCCTTATATTGGTTATTTTCGCGGCTTTACTTACCGCCCCCTTGCTTTTCAAGAATCAAATAATGGAACTTGCCAAAACAGAATTGAACAAGATGTTCCTGGCCAGAGTCGATTTTGAGGATTTGAAACTGTCGTTTATTCGTAATTTTCCGAATGCGTACGTGTCCCTGGAAAGTTTGGAAATAACCGGAATAGACGATTTTGAGGGCGAGCTGCTGGTCGCTTTTGACAGGTTCAGCGTAACGGTAGACATCATGAGTATAATCAAGATGGAGAATATGCAGGTAAAATCCGTATTGCTCGACCACGCACGTCTCAATGGTCACATACTGGAGGATGGTCGTGCGAACTGGAATATAATGAAACCCGGCGAAGAAAAAGAGGAAGCAGAAGTAATTGAACAAGAAGAAGTGCCTGAAGCAGAAGGAAAAGATTCCAGCCCATTTAAATTCAGAGTTGGATTACAGATATTTGAAATACGCAATTTGGAAGCCAGGTTCCTTGATGAGTCACATAAAATGATCGCGGGAGTTGAAGCCCTTAACCTCACCCTGCGCGGCGATATGAGGCAGGCCAATGTGGACTTGAAACTGCAACTGGGTATTGACGGAATAGATTTCTGGATGGATGGTGTCCATTTGGCAAACAAGGCGAGCGTGGGATTTGTTTCGGAAATAGCGGCAGACCTTAAAAATATGGACTTTATAATCAAAGACAACAAATTCAATCTGAATGACATAGTGCTCAAATTTGACGGCTCGGCAGGATTGCGGGAAGATGACATCAATGTAGATGTCAGGTTCGCGACTGAAAGAACTGATTTCAAAAGCCTGCTCTCCATCGTTCCGGCTATTTATATGAATGACTTTAAGGATCTAAAAACGACCGGAAGCCTTGATCTTAACGGTGATATAAAAGGGACATACAACAAAGATACGATGCCAAGCGCCAATGTTGCTTTGTCTGTCAATAACGCGATGTTCAGCTACCCTGCCCTTCCCAAATCAGTTGAAAAAATTAACATCGCGGTAAAGGCGCACTATGACGGAGAAGTATTTGACCGCACTACGCTGGATGTGGACAGGTTTGGCTTTGAAATGGCAGGCAATCCTTTTAACGCGGAAGTTCATGTAAAAACACCCGAAAGCGATTTACAACTCGCCGCACGATTTGCCGGAAAAATAGATATTGATTCAGTGACTGATATTATTCCTTTAGATGATATGACTTTGAATGGCCTGTTGGAATGTGATCTTTCGCTTGCGGGAAGATTGTCCACTCTCGAAAATGAACGATATGAAGATTTCCAGGCAGCGGGAAGTCTGAATTTAAGCAGATTCGATTTCAAGAGCCCCGATTTTCCGCAGGGAGCGAAAATCGCAAGTATGCGGCTTAATTTCACGCCGCGAAGGGTTGAGCTTGCCAATTTCGATGCCATAATAGGCCGGACTGATGTCGCGCTAAATGGTACACTTGAAAATTTCATACCTTTTGTATTGAAAAATGAAACGGTAAGGGGAACGCTTGCGCTTAAATCGAATACAATCGATCTTAACGAATTTATGGGAGACAAACCGGCGGAAGAAAAAGAAACCCCCGCAGACCCGGAGGAATCATCACCGTTAAGTGTAATTGAAGTACCCAAAAATATTAACTTTGCGCTGACTGTAAATATCGGCAAAATTCTTTTTGACAAGCTGATAATAACAAATACAGCCGGAGCGGTATTAGTGAGAGATGGCAAAGTGGTAATGCAGAATCTCGGTATGAATCTGCTGGAAGGGAGCATGACACTTAACGGTGAATATAATACCCAAAATATGGCGATCCCGTTTGTAGATTTCGGGATGGACATAAGACAATTTGACATAAGTTCCGCACTCTCATCATTTTCAATGATGGAGAACATACTGCCGGAACCGCAGAACTATGCCGGTAAAGTATCAGCCACACTGACCCTGTACGGCGTACTCGACGAACATATGTCACCTGTATTGGATACGGTAGTTTCAAAGGGCCGCTTACAGACACAGAATCTGGAAATACGAAATTCAAAAATATTTGGAACGCTGGCGGATTTTTTGAAAAATGAAAGGTGGCGTACCCCTGCTCCCGGTAATGTTAATATTGGATACGAAATAAAAGACGGGCGCTTGTGGATAGAAGACCCGATAGTGATGAATTTACCGCCGGCCAAAATGGAACTCAAGGGGGATCAGGGTCTTGATATGTCAATGAATTACAGGTTAGATGCTGTCATGCCTTCTTCGGTCGTTGGTTCTGATGCAGCCAATATTTTGACTAATTTACCCGGAGGTTTGAGCGTAAAAGAGATCAAAGTAACCGGATTGATCAAGGGAACCGTTAAAAATCCTGAAGTCAGCCTGAGCGTAGCCGACATGGCCAGTTCAATTACCGGAGCAGTGCAGGAGAGAGTGACAGCAACAGTAACCCAGAAAGTGGAAGAAGTCAAAACCCAGGTTAATGAGGAGATAAACCGCCAGATAAACCAGATAATGGCGGAAGCTCAAAGGCAGGCAAATAATATTCGCAATACCGGAAAACAGTCCGCCGACAGAGTACGCAGAGAAGCCAACACGGCGGCAGACAAACTGATACGCGATGCCGCGAATAAAAACGCTATCGAAAAACGGATCGCCCAAACCGCGGCAGACAAACTTCGCAATGAAGGCGAAGCAAACGCCAGAAAACTGGAACAGGAAGCCGAAAGTCAGGCGCAAGCGGTATTGACTGCGGCTCAAAGAAGAGCAGATGAACTGAGAAGGTGATTAAACTTATATCGACCCTTCGTACACCAGAAGCTGTTTTGCGTCTATTGTTACGGTTAGTCCTGATTCAAGTTTTTCCGCGTCATATCCGACTTTGGAAAGCCATATAATATCTTTGTTTACATTGCAAAGATCATCTTCGCTGATTTCAGAAACATCTTCACAGATAACTCCCTTTACCATGCGGATTATGGGGATATAGTCCTGGGTGAGCGTTTTACACACAAGTATTTCACCTTTAAGTAAAGACATTTTGTTTTGCGCGTCTTCCGGCGTTGCGGCATAAATTAATTTGCCCTGAATACGTGTAACATTCGGGTTTGCGTAACCGCCCATACTTGAACGCACAAGCACTGTTCCAAGAATAAGAACGCGGACTGTGTTCACCATATACGGACTGCGGAGCGGAAGCCCCGCGACAAGTACGATTTTATCCGCGATGCCGGCTATTCCTGTCTCTGTCACGATTTTCATCGTGTTTTTGATCATGGTTTCTGTCTCATCAACTAACGGTGTGTAATGGGTACTAACGCCCCAGTACAATTGCATTATCCGCTCGGCATCCTTGTTGGGGGTTATGGCAAGTACAGGCTCATCAGGTCTGTAAACGCTGACCATGCGCGCTGTTTTACCGGAGAGTGTCGGCGTAACAATCGCTTTAGCTTTTATCGCCGCCGCGGTTTCAACTCCTGAACGTGAGATCATTTTACCTAAATTCTCCCTGGAGAGATGGGCATCGGCAAGACATTCATCGTGTGAATTTTTCATACGGATACGGAAGTCCTGCGACTCTTCAACTGTCCGCGCGATTTTATCCATTGTGCGTACCGCTTCAACAGGGTAAGCGCCGTTTGCCGTCTCTCCCGAAAGCATAATCGCGTCCGTTCCGTCAAAAACGGCGTTAGCGACATCGGTTAATTCGGCGCGCGTAGGACGGGGATTGACGATCATTGATTCGAGCATCTGTGTAGCGGTGATGACGGGCTTCCCGGCTCTTCGGCATATATTGATGATGTGTTTTTGGGCGAGTGGAATCTGCTCTGTTGGAAGCTGAACACCCAGGTCTCCGCGCGCTACCATTACGCCATCCGCGAGACGGGCGATTTCTTTGATATTTTCAAGCCCTTCGCCGCTTTCGATTTTCGCAATCACTCTGGCATCCGAATTTAGGCTTTTAAGGTATTTTTTGATTTCGGTAACTTCATGCGGAAAACTCAAAAAACTCGCGGCGATATAATCAATGCCCATTTCCGCGCCAAAAGCAATATCCGCTTTATCCTGCTCCGCCATAATGGGAAGCTGGGCGTGAACGCCTATAAGGTTTACATTTTTTTTACTTCCGATTGAGGCGGTATTGTTCGCGCGGCTTTTGATAATGCCGTCTGCAACGCCAATTACTTCAAGATCAAGCAAACCGTCCGCTATAAGAACATGGTGTCCGGCTTGAAGCCTTTTCGCGGCTTCTTTCCATGAAATTGAAATACGGGCCGGATTTTGCCCCTGCGCCGCGCTTGTTAAGCAGTCACCAGTGCTTATTTCGACAATATCACCCTTGTTAATGGTCACTTTACCGTCATTTTCCACCATTCCGCTACGGATTTCCGGTCCTTTGGTATCCAGCAGAATAGCAACGGGAACGTCCAGCTTTTCCGATGCACGCCTGACACGCTCTATTGATTCGCGGTGCGTTTCGTGGCTTCCGTGGGAGAAATTAAGCCGGGCAACATTCATACCCGCAAGAATAAGTTCTTCCACAACGCTGTCATCACTGGACGAAGGGCCAAGTGAACATACAATTTTGGTTTTTCTGATTTGCATATATTTAGTATACTCCTTATTTACCAGTTTGTAACTACTCTTTT
>JAIRUN010000191.1 GCA_031254365.1 Treponema sp.
GTAGGTGTCCAACAGGCTTCCCTCAAAATCCGCTTCCAGCCGGTTTGACAATACCACCTGAAATATATCGCCCTCTTTGATATGCTCCTTTGCCTTTTCAACCATTTGGCAGAACTGCGTTTCGTTAAGCAGCATTTTAAAATCTGACTTTATCCGTGACGGCTGACAGGGGGCGGGCGCTCCTGTTTTTATGAGGTTGATAAGGCTGTTCAGTTCCATAACGCCCTTGTTGTATTCCGTTTCAAGGTTTTCCGTTTTGATGTTCACCATGACAATTATTTTTTGCGTAAAATTATCGAATGCGATTACCTTGTCAAACAGCATTAAATCAACATCATTAAAATTTTCCGCGTCTTGAGCGTCAAGGTTCAACGTCGGTTCCCCATATTTGACATAATCGTAGGAAAAATAACCGACCAGCCCTCCGGCAAAGGGGGGCAGATAATCAAGCCGGGGGCTTTTGTATTCATCCAGAATTTGCCTGATATGTTGCTGGGGATCGGTAGTCTCAAGCTGCGTTTTTGTGGCGGAGTTAATCGTCATTTTTCCGGCGCGGCAGGTCAGTTCCAGTTTGGGGTCGAAACCCAAAAAAGTATAACGCCCCCATTTTTTGGTATCCTCAACGCTTTCCAGCATAAAGCAGTGGCGTGAAACATTTTTCAGTATTCTTAAACATTCAAGCGGCGTTTTAATGTCGGACAGAATTTCGGCGCTGATAGGAATAACTTTATATTGTCCGCTCTTTGCTATGGATGTTGCTTCATCAAGGGTTGGCCTGGGCATGAATTCGTCTCCTTAAATTTCTTTTCTTTCGATTGTCGCCCGTTCTTTTAATTCTTCCATGAGCGAGCGGAATTGTTCCAAATCAAGGGACTGTGCGCCGTCGCATAGCGCTTGTGCGGGATTATTGTGTGTTTCCACCATAAGTCCGTCCGCGCCGACGGCCATAATCGCCTTTGCCAGCGGCGCCACGAGGCTGCGTATGCCGGAAGCGTGGCTGGGATCGGCGATAACCGGCAGATGCGATTTTTGCTTGAGCAAGGCAACCGCGGATAAATCAAGCGTGTTACGCGTCATAGTTTCAAAGGTGCGTATGCCCCGCTCGCATAAAATAACCTGATCGTTTCCGGCGGCCACGATATATTCCGCGCTCATCAGCAATTCTTCAATGGAGCTGGCAAGGCCGCGTTTGAGCAGTATGGGTTTTTTCAGGCCGCCAACAGCTTTGAGCAGATCAAAATTCTGCATATTCCGCGCACCGATTTGCACAATGTCTACATCGGCGAATAAATCTATCTGCGTCTGATTCATGATTTCCGAAACAATGGGCAGCCCGGTCTCTTTTTTTGCCATGCGCAGCATTTCAAGCCCTTCCGCTCCCTTGCCCTGAAACGAGTATGGCGATGTCCGGGGTTTGAACGCCCCGCCGCGCAGAATTTTCGCCCCGCTTTTTTTGACGGTTTTTGCAATTTCCAAAATCTGTTCGCTGCTTTCAACCGAGCAGGGGCCGGATATAACGGTAAAAGTCCCCTCGCCTATTGATACGCCGCCAACGCGGATAATGCTGCTGTCCTCGCGGACGCTGCGGTTGACAGCCTTGTACTGTTCGGTAATGCGCTTGCCATAAGAGACGATGCCGCTGGTTTGTACCACATGGTCAAGATCAACAGTTGCCGTATTACCAATCAGGCACACGGCAGTATGTTCGGTTCCAACGCTTAAAATGGTGGAGAACCCCTTCTGTTCCCAGCCGTGTATAAAGGCATCAATTTTTTCCTGTTCCACATTGGGGTCTAATATGAATACCATGTCGCATTATGTGTTTTTTCCGTGAAAGTGTCAAGCCGGAAAAAAATATGGATAGTCATAATTATGATAATTATATTTATAATTTTTCCAATTCCGGTATCGCTTCCAGCACAGCGTCTGAAATTTCCCTGCCCCGGCCTGAATGGCCCAGTTTCCGTTCAGGACGGATCGAGCCGTGAAAATCACTTCCTTCGGTAATATACAGACCCAGACGCTTGCCAAGCTCCTCAAGGCGATGACATGCCCCGGACTTCGCGGCCGGATGCCATGCCTCAATTCCCATAAGGCCCCTGTCTTTCAGGATTTGTATCAGATCAGGAAGACGGCCCCATGCCACATAGAGCGACAGTGGATGGGCAAGAACCGGAATCCCGCCTGATTCGCGAATCAGGGCCGATGCCCGCTCAAACTCCAGACCGGCTTTGGGAACATAGAGGGGCTTCCCCGGCCCCAGATAGCGGGAAAAAGCCATCTCCCGGTTTCTGACAATTTTATGAGTCACGAGGAGACTCGCGAAATGAGGCCGGCCCACCGAATGGCCGCCGGACAGGGCCACAAGTTCTTCCCAACTCGCTTCAATACTCAATTCGTGCATACGATCAAGAATCTGCCGGTTTCGATCCTCCCGGCGGCGGGATAATTCGGCGACTGCTTCCAGAAAAGCGGGACTTGGCGAATGTATCCCCAATCCCAAAAGATGAAACTCGCCGCCAGGCCCAAGGCCGCAGGCTTCCGGGGATTTCTCTCCGGTCCACGCGATGTTTATCTCAATACCGGGAATAAACCGGATTCCCGCAGCGCGCGCCCCGGCTTGCGCCCTGTCCAGCCCGCCAATGGTATCATGATCTGTCAGGGCTATTGTATGCAGGCCCCGGGCCGCCGCTTCCCTGATCAGCAGATCAGGGCTGAAATCTCCGTCTGAGGCGTTTGAATGGGTATGCAGATCAATCATTCTATTTATTATAACGTATTATTTATACATTGACCGCAGGGCTTCAAAGTTATACAATATAATAAAGTGAGGATGTCATTTTGGAGTTTAACTATACCCTGGACAATGGAGTAATTGTTTCGCCGGGCAAAAAAGTATGCGCCGGCAGCCTGAAAATTCAGGGAGAAAAAATCGTGCCCTCTGGCGGCGCTGTAACGATAAATCTGCAGGGAAAATCCTGTGTCTACCCTTCACTAATCAATACCCATGATCACTTGCAGGGTAATTACCGTCCGCCGGTAGGACCAAAGAAGGGAACTTATTATCTTACCTGGCTGCCCTGGGACAAAGACCTCAAGGCCTCGGATACTTTCAAAGAACGTTCCCGGCTTGATCGGGAAGACCTATACGCCCTTTCCGGTTACAAGTGTCTTTTTTCCGGCGTTACCACGGTGAACGATCACTTTCCCCAAAAACTCAACCGTGAAATTCTGCCTACCCTGCCAATTCGGGCTTTTCTTGAATACGGTCTTGCCCATGAATGTTCTTCGTATGATCTGCACTGGGGCGATGGCATAGAAATTGAACATCAGCGGGCAACGGAAAACAAGTGGCCGTTTATCACCCATCTCTGCGAAGGTTTTGACAACGAGGCCATGCATGGCGTGGACGCGCTTGAAAAAATCAAAATACTGGATAATCACTGCCTGCTTGTTCACTGCATCGCGCTGAGTGATGCTGATATAAAAAAAATCGCCCGCGCCGGGGCCAGCGTTTCATGGTGCGGTTTTTCCAATATGTTCATGTTTAATACTACCGCGAAGGTACGAAAGATGATCAAGGCCGGTGTGAATGTTACCATTGGCACGGATTCTTCGGCAACCGGTTCCGCCAATCTGCTGGCCGAAATAAAATATGACCGGCAACTATACCGCACAATGTACGGTGAGGACCTGAGCGCAAAAAAAATGTTCGAAATGATTACGATTAACGCGGCCCGCGCCTTCTGGATGCAAGACCGGATCGGTACGCTGGAGACAGGTATGCTGGGAGATATTCTGGTGCTGAAGGGCCGCAATGATGACCCTTACGAAAATCTCGTTAACGCGTCAATGGATGATATAGAGCTGCTGGTAATGGCGGGCGCGCCTCTGTACGGCGAAATGCGTTTCCTCGATATTTTTGGCGGCAACCTTCCCGCAGGATATTCCGTGATAACGGTCAAAGGACGGCCCATGTTTGTAAAAGGCGATCCCGCGGGCCTGTATGCCAATATCCGGCAGAAGATCGGTTTTAACAAGGTATTGGACTATATGCCGTTTGACTCTGCCAGCACTGCTGATTGCGCATAACAGGGAATTCTTGCTATGCCCAAAGCGATACAATACGGCTCAGGGTCTCTTATCTATTTTCAGGGAGATGCGGCGGAGAGGATTTACATTCTCCAGAACGGAAAGGTAAGTCTGATCTATCAGGATATTGAAACCGGAGACGATGTGCGCACTCCGGTACAGCCCGGCGAATTTTTTGGTGTAAAATCAGCGCTTGGCCGTTATCCCCGTGAGGAAAACGCCATGTCGCTGACGGATTCTACCGTTCTGGCCCTTACCATCCCCGAATTTGAAACAATGGCCATGTCCAACACCCGGATCATTATGAAGATGCTCAAGGTTTTTTCAAACCAGATGCGGCGGATACACGCGCAGGTTTCCAGCCTCATGAAGAAAGAAGATGTCGCTCCTGACGTGGGCTTATTCAATACAGGTGAATATTATCTGAAAAATAAACGGTATTCCCAGGCAAAATATGTTTTCAGCAGGTATTTAACCTGTTACCCCAATGGGAAGAATACCTTGCAGGCCGCACAAAATCTACAGGCGGCGGAAGCCGCTCTGGGCAGCGCGGACAAAGAAAAAAGCAAAGGCACGTCTGCTCCGCCTGCATCCCCGGCGCGGACGCAGGCCGCGGCAGCGAAACAGATCGATCCGGCAAAAGCCTATTATGACGCGCTCAGTCTTTTTTCACAGGAAAAATATCAGGAGGCGTATCAGGATTTCAAAAAAATTGTTGATGAAAACACGGAACCCGAATGGATGAAGAAGAGTTCCTATGAAATGGGACGCTGTTTGTTCTTCCTCAATAAGTTTGATGAGTGTATCAAATATTACACGGTAATGCTTACCCAATATCCAAGTCACCCTGAAATCAGGGATGTGATGTACTATATCGGCCAGTCCAATGAAAAAACCGGCGCACGGGAACAGGCAGCGGCTTTCTATAAAAAGATTCTCGCCATGCCCTCACCGGAGAATGACGGTGTCACGACAAAAACAAGACGGGCTCTTGAGACTCTGGAGGGATAAGTGGCGCTGGAACTGAACGTATTCGACCGTTTTGCCCGCACATTTCAGGCCGGCGAAGTGATCTTCTCCGAGTTTGAACCTGGGGATACTTTTTATCTGATCCAGTCAGGCAGGGTACAGTTGGTAAAAATCACCGGAGACATTGAACGTACACTGGATGTTTTGTATCCGCAGGATATGTTTGGTGAAATGGCGATTCTGGAAAAAACGCCGCGCTCCGCGACTGCCATTGCGCTGGATGAAGTACGGGCGCTGGAATTCAATTCCCAGAATTTCGAAATTCTTATGACGGGTAACCCGCAGATTGCCCTCAGGCTGCTGCGAATATTCTCCAAACGCTTCTACGATTCCAAACGGCGGTTTATGATCCTTACCCTGCCTGACCCGCAGGCGAAAATCGCCGATGTGTTTCTCATGTTAAACGAAATTCAGACCGGTGTTGATAAGAGTACCGAGCTGCGGGAATTTCAGATCACGGTCGATGACGTAGCGCATTGGGCGGGAATGGACGTTAACGAAACAAAAGAAATTATTAACCACTTTGTTAATCAGCGGCGCATGAAATTATTCCCCGATCGAATGGTAGTTAATAACATCAGTGACTTTACGCGTTTCGTGAATGCCCGCCGCAATCAGGGATGAGCAGGCGTTATTGAGCCTAAGTATCTCTGGGGCTAAGTTCCAGAATTAACTCTACTTCGCCTTTTGAAATGTCCATTGTTTTGGCAATTTCATCAACACTCCAGCCCTTGCGCCTGAGTTTGATGATATTGTCCCGGTCACGGGGAGGCGGCGCTCCATCACCGCTTTTGCCTTTTGCCGGGGTCTTGCCGTTTTCACGATCAAGCAGGGAGCGGGTCAGGCGGAGCGTCTGCTGGGCATCTTTGTCCAGCGCCTGAAGTTCCGTTTCAGTACGGGCCAGCCATTCGCGGGCAACCTGCATTTCTTCTATCCGCTTTTCGATCAGGGACAGGGACTCATCAAGGCTGGAAATCTTTTTCGCGGCATCCAGAGCCTTTTCGTTTTCCGCAGACAGACTTTCCACGGAAGCCCTGATCAATTCCATTTCCGCACCCAGACGGGAAACCGTTTCAGCGGAATTCTTGAGCGCGGTCCCGGATTCCTGCAGTGCCCTGAAATTGCGATCAATACCGGCATTGGTTTCTTCCAGAGTCTGGCCTTTCCGCTCTACCCTCTGGTATTTTTCCTCGGTTTCCTTGATTACATCTTCAAGACGGCGCAGCTGAACCTGAACAGCCTGCAGGGTATCATCTGAACTGGAAACCTGGGCGAGTTTTTCCTCTACTGCCTGGGAAGTCTGGAGCAGGCGGTTGAAATCGTTTTCCATTACTTCGATGCGGCGTTTTTCCGAAAGGAAGCGGGTCATCTTGGCGTTTACATCGTCTTCCAGACGCTTGATCTGGGTGAACTGATTTTCGATCTGGGCAATCTCATGTTTGCGCTGATCCAGCCGGTCAATATCACCGTTGATGTCCTCGATACAACGCTCCAGTTCGATCTTGCGCGCGTCAGTTCTGTCAAAGAGTTTTGCCTGAACATCAAGTTCCTTGCGTATACCGTCCAGAGCGGAACGGGTAATGGCAATGCGTTCTTCATTTTCCGTAACCATGTCCCGGCTGCGTCGGCGGGCTTCTTCCATTTCGGTATCCAGTTCTTTCATGCGGTTACTGTACTGGCCCTGCCATTCCTCAATACTCTTGCGGGAGTCTTCCGCGATGGCTTCAATTCCGGCAATATGAGCCTCGGACCGGGAGGCGGTCTCCCGTATCTCTTCCTCAATCTCCCGCTGACTCTGGCGCAGGGTTTCCGACAGCGAAAGACTGTGCTGGCCGATTTTATTTTTAAGTTCGTTCTCGGCGGCGATCCGCGCTTCTTCCAAATCCCGTTCAAGCTGCTCGCTGAACGATTTACGGGAATCATCTGCAATCCGCATTTCCTCGCGGATGCCTTCTTCAAAGGCAACGGTTTCCGTTTTCAGGCGGCCCAGTTCTGAAATAAGCTTTTCGCCCTGCACGGAAAGATTCTTCCGCAGTTCCTCGCCAATACGCGCCTCGGCTTTTTGCCGTTCAACCGCGCCCTCTTCGGCAATTTCCACAAGCCGCTTCTCCAGACCGTTGCGCCATTCGGCAAGCTGGCGGTCAATTTCCGAACTCCGTTTGCCCAAATCAGCGAGAAAATCGTCCTCGAA
>JAIRUN010000002.1 GCA_031254365.1 Treponema sp.
CGGTCGATAAGTTCCCGGCCCCGCGCAACCAGTTCATCAATGGATTTTACATCGTAGGCCTGGATACGATGAATATTGCGGCCAAAATCGTGCAGGTGCAAATGGGAATCGTTGAAGCCAGGCAGCAGAAGTTTGCCCCCGGCGTCTATTTTTTCTGCTCCCGCCACTTTTGCCAGTATTTCCTCTTTTGTACCTACAGCGGAAATTCTATCGCCGTGTATCAACACAGCCTCGGCGAAACGCCCTTCTTCAAGATACACTTTCGCGTTGTGAATAACAGTATCAGCCATAAAAACTCCTCTTCCGCCTGAACCGGCTGCAAAATCAAATTTTGCAACCGGCTTGTTTTACCAGGCGGAAACCTACTTCTTCTTGAAGCGTTGTTGAAGATGCGGTAATAAACTGGAACCCTTGTTGAAGAAGATGTAATAAACTATCACTCCACTGAGGGGAACCGCAAGACCGATAATAGCCGTTCTCGGATCACCCATGAATACATTGACCAGCAGGGCCAGCATCGACAGACCAGCGACCGTTACGGTTACATACGTAAGAGGCACTTTGTAGGGGCGCGGGGCATCCGGCTGTTTTTTGCGGTAGATAAAGACCGAGAACACTGTAAGCATCTTATAGAGGATGCTGGCAAAAACCACCAATGCGGTGATCTGGCCCAGAGTGTTAAACAGCGCGAGAATAATTGAGATGACGCATTGGGAAATGATAGACACATAAGGCGTGCCGAATTTGGTATGCAGCCAGCTGTAGGCGGGAATAAAGTGGCCGTCTTTGCTGACCGCGTAGTATTCCCTGGGGAAGGCCATGATACAACCGTTCAGCGAACCGAACATGGAGATTATCATCGTAGCGGCTATCAGCGTAACGCCTGCCACGCCCCAAATGGACCTTGCCGATTCGGTTCCCAGATACATTTGGCCGCCGTCTATGAATGATTTTATCGCGTCCGCGGGCAGGATGCGGTATATGGCGAAGTTAAAGGCCACATAAATAACGGTAATTGATGCAAGTGCGATAATAATGGCCCTCGGAATATTCTTCTGGGGGTTTTTGATCTCTTCAGCTACCGAATTCAGATTTGCCCACCCTTCATAAGCCCACAGACTGATTACAACGGCCAAGCCGATCATCATGACAACACCTCCGAAATTGGTTCCTGCGGGAACCGCGAGGCTCAGATTGGGGGTTTCCTTGCCGGCAAATATGCCCCAAAAGAGAATCAGGACTATAGGAATAACTTTGGACACGGTGAACACATTCTGGACAAGAGCGCCGAATTTGACACCCACGAAGTTAACCGCCGACAGCACAATAATGGCTATAACGGCGATCAGCTTAACGGAGACAGGACTCATCGGCGACAGCGAGCTGATAGCCATGGCAAAAGCAATGGCCAGACCAGCGTTGGAACCGGCTCCGCTGACCAGAATACTGGTCCATTCGTTGGTGAAACCAACTACCGGATGGTATGCCTCGCTCAGATAGACGTATGTACCGCCGGCCTTTGGATTCATGGCTCCAAGCTCGGCAAGACACAAACCGCCCAGAAGGGAAACAACGCCGCCAATTGTCCAGGCCAATAGCGCATAACCCATACTCATTTGGACATTCAGCAGGATATACGATCCCAGATAGAATACCCCCGAACCGATGATAATGCCCACAAGTATATTGATACTTGAGAACAACCCTATTTCCCTTTTAAATCCAGTTGGAACCGTCTGAGTTGGATCACTCATACAATGTCTCCTTTCTTTAACAGCTATAAAAATAGCTTTATTATTGCCGGAACAACGTCCGGTTTTTCACTTTTGAAAGCGGAGCTTGCAGTCTGGGCAGCCTTGCGCGATTGTGCTGCCAAGAATAAATTTAAGCCCCGCCACTTCGGCGATACCCCGGTCGCCGTCCATTGCCATATCGCAAAGCAGTTCACAGGTTTTGTCATCAAACCCAAGTTTTTTCCAGGCGCTGACCAGGGCGCAGTAATGGAAATCCACGCTGAGGGAATTCTTGTCCGCGCTGATAGGACGCATATCAAAGGTTTTTATCCCCAGATCAGTCACAAAAGCCTTCCTGAAATCCTCACAGTTTCCCGAATCCGCGCAGCGTTTTTTAATGATCTCGCCATGTATTAGTCCGCAACGTTTAATCGCCCGCCTGATGATGGGTTCTGCGTCAATACCGGCTTTGATCATTTCATCGTAGATAAGCCCCATCCATGTTGCCCGGTGTTCGATCTGCGCCCGGTTTACTTCGCCAACTTCATCAATAGAGCCCGCCGCATTACTGATTTCCGGCATTTGTATCCTCCTAAAAATACTGGCAAACATATATGTTTACTATGTATTAAAATACCGCATTTTCTATTTTTTGTCAATAGAAAATACTATTTATTATACTATTATACAAACTCTTTTTTTAGCCGCTCAAGCGCATTGTGTACCACGGAACGGGGGCAGGCCGCGTTCATGCGCTGAAACCCTTCGCCGCCCTTGCCGAAAATAGAGCCGTTACTGAGCCATAATTTGGCTTTATGGGTAATGGCATTGTCCAGTTCACTTGCGGACAGCCCAAGGCTGGAACAATCAAGCCATGCCAGGTACGTTCCTTCCGGTTCAACAAGTTTGATTTTCGGAATGTTGGTTTGCAGAAACTCATGTATAAGCGACATATTTCCGGCAAGGTAATTGACGAGTTCATCCACCCAATCCGCGCCGCCAGAGTATGCCGCTTCGCAAGCCGCAAGCCCCATAATGCCCGGCTGACTCAAACCGCAGTTCGCGTACTCCTGCCTGAATTGAGCGCGCAATGTCTCATTTGAAATAAAAATATTCGCGTGAAGCAATCCCGCAAGATTAAAAGTCTTTGACGGCGAAGTACACGTAACGGTTATATTGGCAAAGCGTTCGTCAAGAGAGGCAAACACAAAATGGCGGTTGCCGGAAAAAACAAAATCCTGATGAATTTCATCGGAGATAACAGTAACGCCATAGCGTAGGCAAATCTCGCCCATGCGCATAAGTTCATCGCGCGTCCAGACCCGGCCAACCGGATTGTGCGGATTACACAGGATGAACAGTTTTGCCTGTTTGATTTTATTTTCAAAAGCCTCAAAATCTATGCTGTACCGCCCGGTGCTGTACACCAGTTCATTGACAAGCAACTGCCGCCCGGTATGCCGTACCGCCGAATTAAACGGGTAATACACCGGCTGCTGCACAACAACGCCATCGCCGGGTTTTGTTAAAACGCGGACCGCGATATACAGGGCGTTTACCACGCCGGGAGTCACTGTCAGCCATTCCCGTTCAACGTTCCATTCAAAACGCTTTCTAAACCAGTCCCGCACCGCGGCACAATAATCCGTGTCAGGTTCACTGTACCCAAAAATTCCATGTTGGGCGCGGGATCTAAGCGCGTCAATGACGCAGGGCGGCGCTGAAAAATCCATATCAGCAACCCATAAGGGCAGCACATCATCGGGCTTTCCCCGCGAAGCGGGATCATATTTGATGCTGTATGTATTACGTCTGTCTATTACCGTGTCAAAATCGTAGTGCATATCGATCACTCCAGCGCCTGCTTCAGATCGGCGATGATGTCATCCGGCGCTTCCAGCCCCACGGACAGACGCAGTAAACAAGCGTCTATGCCCCGCGCTATTCGTTCACTTTCCGGCAGATCAGCATGGGTTTGCAGCATCGGGTAAGTGATAAGACTCTCAACGCCGCCCAGACTTTCGGCGTATTTGATAACTTTTACGCGTTCCAGAATTGAAACGGCTGTTTGTTCCTCTTTAACGGTAAAAGAGAGCATACCGCCAAAACCGCTTGCCTGACGGCTGGATATCTCATAACCCGGATGTTCCGGCAAGCCTATGTAATGCACCGCTTTTATCTTGCTTTGCCCGGTAAGCCATTTCGCAGCCGCCAAAGCGGTTTCCTGCTGGCGTTCCATGCGGATAGCAAGGGTTTTGATTCCGCGGACGATTAAAAAACTGTCAAAAGGCGAGAGGCCCGCGCCGGTTGTTTTCGAGATAAAGCGCAGCTTTTCGGCCAGCGCGTTATCCTTTACAACTAACATCCCTGAAAGCGTATCATTGTGGCCGCCAAGATATTTTGTTCCGCTGTGCAAAACTATGTCCGCGCCAAGAGACAGCGGCCTTTGAAAAACCGGCGTAAGAAATGTATTGTCCACGATGAGCAGTAAATTCCGCTGCCGCGTAATTTGCGCAACCGCCGCAATGTCTGTTACGCGCATCATGGGATTGGTGGGCGTTTCTATAAAAACGGCTTTTGTCGCCGGAGTAATTTCCCGGTTAATATCTTCCATGCTGCCCGCATAAGAAAAGGTAACGCCGTTCTTTTGGGATATATGTGAAAACAGGCGGTATGTGCCGCCGTACAGGTCATCGATCGCTACGATGTGATCGCCCGGCGAGAACAGTTCCATAAGCGCGCCAAGTGCCGCCATGCCGGACGAAAACGCAACGGCTTGTGTACCGCCTTCAAGCGCCGCAACCGTGTGTTCCAGATACTCTTTTGTAGGGTTTTGCGAACGTGAGTAATCAAAACCCGTACTCTTCCCCACGCCGGGGTGGGCAAAAGTCGAGGATGCGAAAATGGGAACCGCAATCGCGCCGGTTGTATCGTAATGCTTGTCGCAGCCGTGTACGCAAATTGTACTTATATCCATGAATCTCGGCCTCCAATTACTCGATACCCTAAAAAAAGAATTGAGACAAGGGGTTCACCTCTGAGGCTACTCCAGAATCTGACATTTTGGAACAGCCTCTTCGGTCAATGTTAAAAAACCGGCGAAACACCGCCATCATAGTGGCTGTTGATGTAATCCTTCACCTTTTGGCTCAGGAGGGCATTTTT
>JAIRUN010000030.1 GCA_031254365.1 Treponema sp.
TTGTTTACCCCTTCAAGACGGGCGGCAAGATTTACCGCGTTTCCCATTATGGTGTAATCCATTTTGCTGGGGGTTCCCATGTTGCCCACTACCATCTCGCCTGAATTGACTCCCAGACGGGTAAACAGGGGGCAGGGATCATCAACGCTGCTGAGTATGCCTTTCTTTGTCATCGCTTCCATTACCGCGCCGGTGATAAGTCCCAGAGCAAGCGCTTCGCGGTTAATGTCCGCTTCGGCTTTTTTCATCATTACGGCGGAACGGCAGGCGAGGGCGGCATGGTTGTCATAATGTACCGGCGCGCCAAAGAAAGCTATTATCGCGTCGCCTTCGTATTTATCAATGGTTCCCTGATTATCAAGAACAATATTGCTCATGCGGGTCAAATAAAAATTAAGAAGTTCTACCAGTTTGGTGGGATCGCCTAACGCCTCGCTGATGGTGGAAAAACTGCGGACATCGGTAAAAATCGCCGTCATCGCGCGTTTTTCGCCGCCGAGCTGTAACTGTGAAGGATCGGCGATTATTTGTTCAATAACTTTAGGCGAAAGGTACTGGCTAAACGCCGATTTTATAAACCGTTTTTGACTGCCTTCGGTGGCATAGTTGTACAGGGTTGCGCTGATAAAAGCGATGCCCATTCCGGCAAGATGCACTACCAGCGGAAGCCAGAGGCCGCCGTTATAAGCGGCAAAGGCGGCGGCAACGATACCCGCTGCCGCAAGAATGGTTCCGCCAACCGTCAACAGTATCCGGTTGGAAAACAGGCAGAGCGCGACAATAAAACCCACAACGGCAAACAGTATCAGCAGATTAAGCCATTGACTGCTCTCGCGGATAAAATCCCCTTTCAGTATATTGTCGAGCATGGTAATATGCGCCCCCATTCCCGGATACAGCGAAGAAATAGGAGAAGCGAAAATATCAAAAAGGCCGGGGGCATACAGGCCGAAAAACACATAACAGCCGGTAAAATCTTCCGGGGGATATATTGGTTCTTCTCCGCGCGCGTAGGATTCGGCGCTTTGCAAAATATCTTTGACAAGAAAGGGGACATACCGTGATAAATCACCCCGGTAACGGAGCAGGCTCGCGCCATTGTTGTCAACAGGAATAGCGAAATTTCCCCATTGGATTATTTTCTTTCTGGGGTTATAGCTGATATTGGTGTCATGTCCGGCCGCAAGCAGGGAAGCGGCGGCAAGTCCCGGTACGGCTTTGCCGTCAAACAGGGTAAATAATTTCATCCGCCTTACCACATCGTCCGAATCGGGTGTTCCGGTAATGGAACCCAATACCGCGGCGCTTTTACTCAGTTGCTGAATGGGAAACTGTCCGCCATCCAGTACTTGTCCATAGCGGCCAATACCAAACTGGTCCAGCTTCTTCCAAAAATTCATCGGTTCAAAAACCGGCGTCGCGATACCGGATGGCCAGGCGCGGGCGCTGCCGGTTTGACTGCTGAAAAAAACCGCCTGTACTGTTTTGCCGTATTCCGCAGAGGCGCGGGCAAAAGCTTCGTCATCTCTCGATCGATACATGGAAGATTCTGAATAAAGTATATCGAAGGCGACGGAAGCCGCTTCGCCCAGTTTCATATAATCAAGCAATTCACCATAGGCCCTTCGCGGCCAGGGCCAGCCCCAACCCCGTTCTTTTTGCGCCCAATCAATACTGCTCTGATCCAGCAGAACCACCATAATGTCATGCGCGGGCAGCGATGAATCGGCAAAAAACCTGACCCGCAAATCGTATGATTTATATTCCAGGTAACGAAAAGCGCCGACAAGGTGC
Source organism: Treponema sp. (assembly GCA_031254365.1). Taxonomy (GTDB): domain Bacteria; phylum Spirochaetota; class Spirochaetia; order Treponematales; family Breznakiellaceae; genus WQXQ01. The sequence continues at coordinate 1,795 of JAIRUN010000030.1, forward strand.
AATACGCTGACCGCGGAAAAAACCAGCGCGGTAATGATCAGCGCGGTGATTTTCTTGTTGATTTTCTTTCGCGCTTTTTGTATGCCCATAGTGGCATAGTACCATATTTTCTGTTATAATGGAAACACTATTTTGTATCTCCATTATACCGCAGATGGTTTTCTGGTAATACAGCCGCAGGATGATCCTCACCGGATTGTTGATGCCATGTTGGGAACCGGCTATAACGAGGAATTCTGTCTTTCCCTTGATTTTGATCCCGACTTTATTGCCCGGCTTATGTCTGCCGGATTTCTGGTGATGTCTACGCGATTATCCCGCGAAAATGACTTCATCCTTCTGCCAAAATTGCACCTAACACGGTCAATTTTGCTTTTTGACGATATTCACGTAAAAAAATCCATCAAACGGTATCTGAGCCGCTTTGAATTATGTTTTGATACGGATTTTGATTATATTGTTGACCACTGTATAGAAGTGCATGACGATGATTGGCTCACTCCGCCGCTGATTGACGCCATCAGGCATATTAGACAGCACAAAACGCGGGGGATATATCCGGCATCGTTTGCCCTGTACCGTGACGGAAAACTGGTTGCCGGTGAATTCGGCATAATCGCCGGCAGGGTTTACACTTCCTATTCGGGTTATTTTGATGAAAATAACGCCGGTACGGTTCAGCTTATTCTTACCGCCCGCTATTTACAGGAACACGGATTTGCTTTTTTTGATCTGGGAATGCCCATGGAATATAAAACCGATTTGGGCGCGATCGATGTTTCACCCGCGGAATTTGTCAGCCTGTTTCGTGCTTCATATAATCATGTCGATTAACCCGCCGAGCAGGGCGTGGGGGGCAAACGATTCACGGGCTTCGGCAATAAGTACATTGGCTCGCGTTTCAGCTTCGTCAAGGACACCGGCTACCGCAAGCGCGTTAATCAGTTCTTCCACTTCTGGTACGCCTACGCCGCCGGAACGCGCCGCCTTGAAACAGCGAAAAACCATCTCCCGTTCTTGCGGATGGTAATGCAGAAACAACAATATCGGCAGGCTTTTTTTCCCTTCAACAATATCATCGCCCCG
>JAIRUN010000070.1 GCA_031254365.1 Treponema sp.
GCGAAAAGCGATGCCTTTATAAACCGTGGCGGAAGGATACCCGCGCCGCTCCATTCGTTCAGGAATTAATTCTGAAAAATATTCATCAGCCGCTGCTCGTCATCTATCGCCCCCAGAGAACGGAGTTTTGAAAGACTCTGCAGAAAACCGTAACTGGCCCGGATCAGATTATTGCGGCTGGTAATAAGCAGCGAGGAAGCCTCTCCCAGATCAGAGACAGAACTCTGTGAAAGCCGGTAGCGTTCCATTACATACTCAAGATGTTTTTCGGCATATTCAAGGGAACGGCGCGAGGAAAGAACCGAACCTGCCTGGGCAAATGTATTGAGGAGGGAGCTTTGCAGTTCAGTTTCCAGCGAGACTTCCGCGTTGATGTAATCAAGCGCCGCCGAATTCCGGGCGATTTCGCTTTTCTCGATTCGATTGGCCCTGATCCAAAAATCAATCGGAATATCTCCCTTAATCGAAATCCCCCCCGCAGACTGGGTTGAAAATCCGTTGGCGGCTGAATAACCCAACCCTGTCGAAAAAATCGTAGCGCTTATGGTGGGAGCAAAGTCCCGTTTCGCAAGGGAGAGATTTTTTTCCGCCCGCTGATTATTTAATGCGGCCCGTGCAAGCGAAGGATTCGCCTGGGCAAGTATATTCCAGAATCTATCGTATAACACATCGGCTTCTTCATCGGAAATTCCCGCAAGGAACTGGATCAAATCCTCATAAACGTCAAAGTCAATCTGCTCAAGCTCAAAGTTTTGCGTAATGCCGATAAGGGCCCTGAGTTTCGCTATATTAAGGGAAAGGTTCCGCCGGGCCTGATTGCGGGAATTTTCCCGCGTTTCTTTGTCGGCCAGCGCTTTAAGATAATCACCCTGATTGAGCATTCCGCTTGCCCGCCGTATTTCCGCGATGGAAAGGCTTAAAACCGCCGTCTGCAAAGAAGATTCTGCCGCTTCCAGGCTTGCCGCCGCTTCAAGCGCCGCATAGTAGGCGTTATCCGCGGAGTCGATCACATTAAAATATTCCGCCAGTGCTTCTTTTCTGACACTCTCTGTCGCGATAGAGCTTAAAGATTTTTGAATAAAGCTCTTTCCGCCTTCAAAAATTTTCTGCGTTACGGATAAAGTCAATCCTGAATCGAATGTATCTATTGGATTCAGAAAAACCCAGTTTCTCAAATAACTCATTGAAGCACTGTAACCTGCCGAAACCGAAGGCAGCATGGAATACAACTGACTCCGTTCATCCAGTACGCTGCTCCGTATTGACATATCATATTTCGCGAGACTCCGTGAATTCGCCAAAGCCAGCACCCGCGCCTGTTCCAGACTGATCGTTTGGGCGGATAAACCAATGCCCGTTATTATAATTAAGCTAAATAGTAATACTGTCCTTTTCATATAGCTCCTGTTTTTTAAGTTGCTGGTTATTACAGCTGCCAGCTAACCGTTAATTATTCGTACCTCAGCGCGTCAATCGGATACAGCCTCGCCGCTTTCAGCGCCGGATAATATCCAAAGATCACTCCCACCAATGCGGCGAACATGGCTGAAATGGTAACAATCAGCGGATTGATCGCCGTGGGAATCCCTGTCATTGACAATATCCGGCAGGCCAGAAAAGCCATGCTGATTCCCAGTATGCCTCCCATAAGGCTTAAGATTACACTTTCGGTAAGGAACTGAAAGAGTATGTCCCGTTTGCGGCCTCCCACCGCCATCCTGATGCCGATTTCGCGGGTGCGCTCGGTAACGGATACCAGCATAATGTTCATTATGCCAATGCCGCCGACCAGAAGTGAAACCCCGGCAATTGCGGCTAACAGTGTGGTCAATGTTTTTGATGTTGCCGATGCCATATCGATCATATCCGCCTGATTCATAATATCAAAATCTGAACTTGCACCCTCAGCAATATTGCGGGATTCGCGGAGGATCAACTCAGTCTCTTTCTGTGCCGCTTCCATGTACTCTTTGCTTACCACGCTTATTATAATCGTGTTGATATTGCGGGAATTGCTGAGTCGCGTCATTGCCGTATCAAGCGGAACCATGACAATATCATCCTGATCGTTGCCGCCCATTCCCGCGCCCTTGCTTTCCAGAATGCCGATCACCATAAAGTAATTGGTTCCGATACGCATCTGCTGGCCCAGCGCGGCATTGACATCGCCAAACAGATTCTTCGCCGTAGTGCGGCCCAGAACCGCCACCCTGTTGCGAAGCATCATATCTTCTTCATCAAAGAAAAATCCCTCCGTGACATTCCAGTTTCGGGCTATGGTGTAATCAGGTTCGACTCCCTGAACCGTAACCTGGGCATTTCCCTCGCTGCCAACCACATTGGCGCTGCTCTGAACAACACCGGAAATCGCCGAAGCAAAACCCGATTCATCCCTGAGTTTCTGAATGTCTTTTTTGGTAAAGGCGTTCATCCTCATCATCACATTCTGCCCGCTGCGATTCACCTGCCGCCGGGGCATTATCTGCAATAAATTCGTTCCCATAGCGGTAATCCGCGCTTCAATCGCCCGCTGGGAACCTTCGCCTAACGCAACCATGATGATCACCGAGCCCACTCCGATGATAACGCCCAGCGATGTCAGCAAACTTCGCATACGGTTGCGCAGGATAGAGCGGAAACAAGTGTGCAGTAACTGGATAAAATTCATGACGCTTCCTCCGCCGGACTTTGCTCCGCTGGGGCCTGTTCCGATAACAGCGCGTGATCCTGTTTCCATTTGGCAAGATCGTCTAACGCATTGCGCCGCTCCTTTACCTGTTCATCGGAAACCAGTTCCCCGTCCCGCAGGGTGATGATGCGTTTGGTATAGACCGCCAGTTCCGGCTCATGCGTTACCATGATGATCGTTTTTCCCCGTTTGTTAAGCTCCTGAAACAACCCCATAATTTCAAGGGTCATTCCCGTATCAAGATTTCCGGTCGGCTCATCGGCGAGAATAAAAGCCGGATCATTGACCATTGCCCGTGCAATGGCAACCCGCTGCTGCTGCCCGCCCGACAACTGCGAGGGAAAATGATCCATGCGCTGCTCAAGCCCCACTTCCCGCAGAACCGTCGTTGCCCGCTCTTTTCGCGCTGAACCGCTGCGGTTCCAGGAAGCGCCGCGATCCTCATTTTTTCCCCGGCGGCGGTAAAACAGCGGCAGTTCCACATTCTCCAGCGCGGTGGTTCGGGCCAGCAGGTTAAAGGACTGAAATACAAAACCGATCTTCCGGTTTCTGATGTAAGCGAATGTATCTGAATCAGATACGGATGTTTCAATGCCGTCAAGGGTGTAGGTTCCCCCGCTGGGTTTATCAAGACAGCCGAGAATATTCATCAGCGTTGATTTACCTGAACCAGAAGGCCCCATGACGGAAACAAATTCTCCGGACTCGGCTGAAAAATCCACGCCGCGCAGAGCCCGCACTATGATGGCATCTGCGCCATTTTTAGATGATGATTTGCTTTCCATCCGGTATTCACGTTTGATCCCACGCAGCTCGATAACCGGCATTAAATCCTCTCCCGCAGAATCACCTGTTTGCCTTCGATATTTTCCCTTGAACGAATTTCGGTGAATGAGCCGTTACTGATACCGGCTTGCACCTGTATCACTTCAAGTCTGCCATCGCCGTTGACATACCAAAGATTACGCATAACAACAGCGGCGCGGGAATTGCGGGCCTGTCCCTGCTGTGATGCCTGACCGCCGGAAGCCTGCCTTCCGCCGCCGCCCAACATCATCGCGCCCTGCCTTCCGCCGGGAGCGCTGCCCATCATCAGGCCCGTAATGCCGGTATTTGCCGCGGCATTTGCGCTCTGGTTTGAATTCTGGGAGGACGATTGCGCCCGCGCCTGCGCTCTGGCTTCTATCGCGGCCTGCCGCTGCTCGTCATTCATGTTCGCAAGACCCGCGTTAAAAACCATTTCATCAATTTGTTCCGCGTTCAGATTCGTGGGCTGATACCGCAGGGCCGCGTTTGAAATCATCAGGACATTTTCGCTGCGTTCAACGATAAAATCAACCGCGCAGGTCATTCCCGGCAGCAGTGAGCCGTCATGATTTTCAACCTTGATGATCACCATGTAGGAGACCACGTTATTCGACACTACAGGAACCATGCGCAGGGTTTCCACCTCTCCGGTGAAGCTGCGTCCTGGCAGACTTTCAAGGGTAAAGCGCACTGTCTGTCCCTTGTGTATGGAAGTCACGTCAAGCTCGCCAACCATCGCTTCGATCTGCATCTCCCTGAGATTCTCCGCCAGCACAAAAATTTTGGATGAATTGTTGCTGGAACTGTCCACCACCGTATCGCCGGCATTGATATTCCGGTCAAGCACAATGCCGTCAATAGGCGATGTAATATATGCGTATTGATTGATTTCGGTTTCGATTTCTTTTAAATTAGCCTCGGCAACCGCAAGGTCAGCCGCCTGACCGTCCAGCATGGTCTTGCTGGTTTTCAGCTCATATTCAGAGATAAGATTTTTCTGCGCAAGGGCCTGCTGGTTACTGTAGTTGATCTGCTGCAATTCATAATTTGCCCGCGCCTTGATAACTGCGGCATACTGCTGTTCCCGCTTGAGCCTGAGCATATCGGTACTCAGTTCCGCGAGAATATCCCCCTTGCGTACCGGATCGTTGTAATCAACATAAATTATTTCTACTTTACCGCTCATGCGCGGAAGCACGTTAACCGTTGAAACGGGGTTAATAGTGCCGCTGGACGAAACGGTTCGTTCCAGCGTACCGCGGCGCACTTCGGTAAATTCATAGGATTTTGGCCCTGCTTTTTTTGCTGAACAGCCGGAACACACAGCGAGCGCCAAAATGACAGCTAACGCACTAATATAGCAGGGGAAAGACGATTTTTGTTTTTTCAGCACAATGGAAACTCCTGTAACTATAATAGCAAATTCCGTGACAAGCCGAAATGCCCATTTTATGCCAAAATCCGCCTGAATTCACCGGTTCAGGCAGGGCAGGGCGGTGTATAAACACTTTATAATTAAAATAACACTGAACCTGCAATAAAGTAACACCATCTTACTTGTATTTCTTCTCAAAATATACTATATTTTATTTAAGCTCTGATATTTGTCTCGTCGGCTTGGGAAAGAACCCGCACTACTTTTTCATGGAAGGCAAAATGGAAGTTGTCTATCTTTTTTGTGAATCCGGTACCGTGCGGATTCCCTTTTCCAACCATGCCTGGCATCAATTCTATCTGCCCATAACCCTGGCTGGCGGAATATGGGACAATACACGGCAGGAATTCATATTCGAGCGGAATACAGATGCCGAACAGTTCAGCCATATTTTTTTCTGCATCCCATGTGTATGGGTAGAAGAAAATTCCCTTGTTCCGCTTCGAATATCCGGTTTTTGGGAACGCCCCTGGAAACAGGCTGCCGTCATTCCTTCCGCCCCGCACAGCATGAACTATACCACGCTCGGCCCGCTCCCCCCGCCTGAAAAATTACCGGAATATTGGCGGCTCAAACTGGAAGCTGAGCTTCGCGCCAGAAAATACAGTCCCCGTACCCGTACCGCTTATATTTACTATAACCGTCTGCTATGCCGGACTCTCCAAAAAACACCTGAGGAAATTAAGGAGGAAGACATTACGCAATTTCTTGCAGAAATGGAAAAAGACAGAAAATACTCCGCCTCGGCAATAAACCTTGCAATCAGCGCGATAAAATTTTTTTTCAGGGAAATTATGAAAAAGGAAATCAGCGAGAAACACCGTCCCCGTAGCGATGGGCGGCTCCCGATGATTCTTTCAAAAGAGGAAATCAGAAAAATCCTCAGTATGGAAAGCAACCCCAAGCACCGCTTGCTCTTGATGCTGGTATATTCATCCGGCCTGCGGGTCAGCGAAGTAGTCGCGCTCAAAAAGGAACACATTGATTTGGATCGCAAGGTAATTTATGTCAGGCAGGGAAAAGGCCGCAAAGATCGCAGTACGCTTCTTTCAGAAAAAGCCGCCCGCTTTATCATCGAATACTGCGCCTTTTATGGTATCAAGACATGGCTTTTCCCCGGACAGCCCGCCACCCATCCTCTGGCAATCCGCTCCGCCCAGCTCATTTTTGACAAAGCCGTCCGCCGTTCTGCCATTACCAAAAAAATCTCGATTCACAGCCTCCGTCACACCTTCGCCACCCATCTCCTTGAAAGCGGAACCGACATCCGCTACATCCAAACCCTCCTCGGTCACGCCAACCTCCGTACCACCGAACGTTACACCCATGTTGCCCGCCGCAGCGTTCTCAGCATTAAAAGTCCGCTTGACAGTATATTGTGATTTAATCCAATATTCATTGCGCATAACGCCACGATGTTAGCCGCTCTTTCGTCCTAATGTGAAAATTTTAGACTGAATTCGACAGCCCAGGCTGCGCCGCTTTCCAGCGCAATGGGGAACAGGGGCATGATGCAGCTTGCCTGATACTGGCTTTCTTTATCAGCGCCGCTTATCCTGACCGCCGCTATGCGCCCGTCAAAAGGAACTGTTGAGG
>JAIRUN010000102.1 GCA_031254365.1 Treponema sp.
TTAATTATAGAAGGAGAATGATAATGAAAAAATATGTGTATGCCATAATAATGATTTTATACATAGGTTTCAGCATAATCGTCATAAATTATGCGTCAAATTGGATGACGAATAACAATTATTCGATAATCGCCTCCAAGGCAAAGGATATTGCGATATTAACAGAAAAGAATTTCAAGCTGACAGATGCGGAAGTCGAAGAATTAAAGAAACTTGAATTTAAAGACCTCATTCTGCATCCGGTAAATATCAGGCTGGAGGATATGTTCAGTGATAAAAACGGCTATAAAGATATAAGGTTTGTATATATAATGGTTAAACTGGACGAAGAACAAATTAAGTACCGGGTTACAAAGGAATACGAAGAATTTTACGGAGTGCAAGCAGGCACGCCGCTTAATGTTTTATATCTTGTGGATGTGGTTGTTGGCAAGACACTGAGAGAGACCCTGAATGAATATGCATCCTATTATGATGATATAAAAAGGTACTCACATATACGTACGGGTGATGAGATTGCCTTTCAGGAAAAAAAACCAGTATACGAAATGATGGATAGCGAATATGGACAGGGGATAACCGGCTTTGCTCCCATTTATACTGAAGAAGGCACTTTTGTGGGGATGCTTGGTGTTGATATCTACATAGAAGAATATGAAAGTAACGTCAAACTCGTAAGGCTATTGTTATTTATTGTATTTTTGCTTCCGTCAGTTGCCCTGACTGCTGTATATGTCACGTTATATGTAATAAATTTGAGAAGAGCGCTTATTACGGCACAGACAGATCCTTTGACCTCCGCCAAAAATCGCAGATTCATGGAAAAATATATGACTCAAACCATAAAAGATCATTATAAGAAACAACTGCCGCTGTCTGTCATCATGATTGACATTGATTATTTCAAGAAATATAACGACAACTACGGACACCAGCAGGGTGATAATGTTTTGGTTGAAGTCACTAAAGGCATCGCTTCTGTTTTACGTGACAATACCGATGTCATTTGCCGGTATGGCGGAGAGGAATTTCTTGCTATCCTGACCAATATGAAGGCCTCCGGCGCGAAGGGAGTTGCGGAAAGAATAAAAATGGCGGTGAATGGCCTTGCGATAAAACATGAATACAGCGATGTTTCGAATGTTGTTACAGTTTCACAGGGAGTATATTCCGCAGTACCGAAAAACACCGATACTGAAAAAATTTTTATCGAATACGCGGACAAGGGCTTGTATGAAGCAAAAAATACCGGACGGAATAAATATGTTTATATGGAAGCTGAAAAAACCCGCTGAACTGATGCCCATTGCCCCAATAGAAAACCACCGCGAGCGTGAAAAAGGGATGCTCGTATACCCTGTATATTCCCGGCGCTCAGGCGGCCTTTCAGTGGGAATCAATCTTTTTCCCGGTCAAAAGCGCTGTCCCTTTGACTGCCCCTATTGCGAAGTGTTTCCATTTTCAACTAACGCCGTATTTTCCCCGCGACAGATGGAAGAAGACCTGCGCGCTGCCATTGCCCGCGCACTGGAACAAAATATACCGGTTCGTGATATTTGCTTTTCCGGCAATGGCGAGCCTTCGCTGTCGCCTGATTTTCCCAAAGCGCTCAAGCTGGCGAACCGTGTCCGCGGCGAACTCGTTCCGGTCGCGGAACTGGTACTTATTACCAATGGTGCAGGGCTTTTACAGCCGCGACTCTTTTCTCTGCTTCGGGAGGCCGCGACCAGTTCCACCGCGTTGAATATCTGGCTCAAGCTGGATGCCGGGACTCCGCAGTGGTACGAAAAGATAAACAGGCCCAACCGCGCGGCAATTCCCTTTGAAAAACTTATCAAAAAAATAAAAGATTTTACCGCCTGCGCTCCGGTAACGATTCAGAGCATGGTCTGCGCGGTGGACGGCAAGGGCTCGCCGCCTGAAGAAGCGCAGGCATGGGAAACTTTAGTGTGTGAGTTAGCTGCTATCGCGGCGGCCGGAACAGGCGGCGGTATTCGCAAAGTGCAGATTTACGGCAAGGCAAGGCCGGCGCCGGAAGACCCAAAAGCCCAGGCGCTGCCCGCAAAATATCTTGAAGCGCGGGCCGTATCACTGCGCCGGGCGCTTGCCACGGCAAATACCGCAGCGTCTGTCAACGCGAACACTCCTTCGCCGCCAGTGGAAGTGTATTTGTAGTTTTTTTCCCTGTAGAAAATATTTTTTCATTAAAGCGCCACGCATATCAGCCCCATATTAAAGGTATCATAGACAATGCTGTATGTTGATTTCGTTGAAATCAATGTGCAGCTTGTCTATGACAGGCGGCCTGTGCTGCCTGATTATGTTTTCCGGAGGCATCTTATGAACAACCTCAACTCCATTTTAATCGAAGGGAACCTGGTAAGGGACCCGCTGCTCCGCAGCACCCCAAAGGGGACGCCGGTCTGCACGTTCTGCCTCGCCTCCAACCGTTTCTTCAAACAAGATTCAGGATTGGAAAAAGAAGTCAGCTTCTTCGAGGTCGAAACCTGGGCAAAACTTGCCGAGGCGTGCTACAACATGGGCCACAAAGGCCGGGGAGTCCGCGTAGTGGGCCGCCTGAAACAGGATCGCTGGACCGGTACAGACGGAAAAACCCATTCCAGAATCACCATTGTCGCTGAACATGTGGAGTTCCGCCCTGAATTCAAGAAAACCACTGATGCTGACAGAATCGATCCCATTACCGAAGAAGCACCAGTGCCTGAATACAGCGAGGCCGCTCCTGTCATGGAAGAAGAAGCAGACTTAAGTCCGATGGCAGCAGTGGCTTTCTAGCAGAAATGTATGCCTGAAAAAAATTATTTGGGGGGCCGATTAAAAATCAGCCTCCCTGCTGATTTTATTGGGCATACAGTTCTGCATTGACCTATAGACAGACTGCTAATCAGTGACAACTAACAACTAATCCCTACTGCTCACTAACCTTGTAGAATCCGTCTTTCCAGTTAAAACGGCTGGCGCGGGGGAGCGGGACTCCATCGGCGATGGCCCGCATTAAATCGCGGTAGTCCGCTTTTTTTAAGACCGGGCCGGAAAGATCAATTATAAAACGCCGGAAGCCCGCTTCTTTCAGAAAGGGAATTTTGTCGGTTATTGAGAAGGGTTTTTCGGGAATAACAATGGAACCATCAGGGCCGCTAATGAGAGAAAAGTTTTCATCCCTGCCGTCTGAAAACGAATCAAAATCATAGAGCGGGCCGAGGTTTGCCCGGATACGGAACAGCGAAGGCCATGCAAAAACCGGAATAAAAAACATGGAACGCAAATTACGATTCTGATATAAACCGCGGCCTTGACGATCAGTGCTGCCGCGTCCTGAATCTTTTCGATCCGTATCGCCACGCTGCGGCTTTGAATCTTTCCGGACTGCTGTTACTTCAAGAGTCCGTTCAAGATTCTGCCGGTTGTTTTCCAGCGGCGAAACAAATCCATCCACACCCAGAGCCGCGACAAAAGAAAGCGCCCATGTGTTAAACATATACAGCCAGGGGCCGGCGATAAGCAGCGGCTTTGATCCGCCATCCCGCTCCTGCTGTTGCTGTCCCCTGAACAGTGAAAATTGTCCCGGATTGTTCAGCATAAACTGACGATAGCCCTTCTCAATGAGAAGCTTGATTTCACCGGCCATTGTCTCCGCCGTATTTTGGGGAAAGTACGGTTCCAGTGACAGAATAATATCAGCGGGCTTAAAAGGCAGGGGCGGCTTTTCATCGGATAAAAGATATGCGGCGCTTTTACGGGTATATGCCAGTATCACCCGCACGGGCCGGGATGACTGCACAATGTACAGGTCCTCGGTACGGGAAACCGCCACATACAAACCTTCGGGGAAAGCGCCGTTCTTTGCCGAATGTTCATTGCGCGGTGTTACAATTTGCGGGGATGGCGCTTTTTCATGACCGGGCCCTCGGTCTCTGCCATGAGCGCCGCCACGTATGGCGTTACGCGAAATTATTGGCTCATAGCGCTTTGACATTGCTTTGGTCTGAATAAGGTACACCCTATCCCCCGTCCCAAAACCATCGGGAATGGAAAGCCAGTAGCCGTTATTGTCCGCGACGGCAAAGGTGAGTTTATGCGAAACGCGCTGCGAATCATCGCTGCGGTGCAGGCGCACTGAATCCCCGGCAGCGGGGAGACCGGCTGAGGAAGCATCGATAAAGCCATGCCGCTCATTGCCCGCATTTCGCACTTGTGTAATCGCGCCCAGACTGATGCCCGTGCCGCCATCCTGTGCCGGATTCAGCCAGTCGAGGCGGGAAGCGGAATCCGCCGCTTGCGCTTTGTCCGTCACATTCGCCGCGTCTATTGCGTCAAAATAAAATTTTGTTTTACTGCGGGCAAAATCGCCGCGCAGAATCCCCTGAGCCTGCGTAATGCTACGCCTGATTGTATCTTCATCTCCCCCTGCGATAGCGTCCAGCGCCAGCCGGTACGCGCATACTACCGCACCCACATAATCGGCACTTTTCATCCGGCCTTCGATCTTGAGGGCATTGATCCCGGCGGCAACAAGATCTGGCAGATGTTCCAAAAGCTGCAAGTCGCCGGGACTAAAATAATAACCACTCTGCGGCGCTGTACTGCCCGGAGCATTACGGTGGTACAGGCGGCGGCAGGCTTGGGTACACATTCCCCGGTTGGCCGACTTTCCGCCCAGGAAACTCGAAAACAGGCAGAGGCCCGAAGCGCTGACGCAGAGCGCGCCATGTACAAAAATTTCCAGTTCCATGTTGGTATCGGCGCGGACACTTCGCAATTCTTCAAGACTCAATTCTCTGGCAAGCACCACCCGCGAAACGCCGTGTCTTGAAAGGGCATTGGCCCCGCGGCTGGACGCAATATTCATCTGCGTTGAGGCGTGTATTTTAAGCGAGGGAAATTCTGAACGGACCATTGCCACAACGCCAAAGTCCTGCACAATAAGCGCGTCAGGCCCGGCAGCGGCCAGAAATTTAAGCAGTTGATACATTCGATCCGCTTCGCGCTGCTGAAAAACCGTATTCACCGTGACATAGATTTTTTTCCCCATACGGTGCAAGGAACGCAGGGCAGCTTCAAACTGCCCATAGGTAAAATTGGCGCTCCTCATCCGGGCGTTAAAATTTTTGAGGCCCAAATACACCGCATCGGCCCCTTCTCCAACAGCGGCATCCAGCGCCTCAGGTGAACCGGCGGGAGCCAATAGTTCCACAGACATAGGTATTCATTGTATTGGTAAAGAGTTTTTGAGACAAGGGCACACCGGGAGACAAGATAAAGAAAATACTGTATAATTGATGTACCGGAGAAAAAGTGAAATTTGAGGGTAAAAAATTATTTAAGGTGTTTCTGGTTCTTACCGGATTTGCCTTGTTTTTCTCATGTCAGAGTTATAGAAACATGGAAGATATATATCAGGCGGATGCTGATATTGTACGCATACAGCATTTTGATTATTACGCGCAATTATTGGCGGAATATTATGAAAAGGCCGGAAAATATCCCTTTCAATATGAAAAAGAGTATCCCGTATATGTATTTATATTAACAAGTTTTCAGGAAAAAGATTTTAGGGATACAAACCCATACAGGCATTATACTGTAAATGATAAATATTTCTTTGAAGAACTCTCGGATGTTTTAGGCAAAGACATTTACGAGAAATATGATCCCCAAAAAGTATCCTCAGATGGAAGACCAAATATGTATATATATATGGTTTATGAAGATAATTTTTATTTTGCGATTCATCTGTATAATGATAACCCATTCACGAAAAATATTGCCGGATATTATAATAAAATGGAATTGTCAAATGAAGATGATATTGAAAGTAGACTTTTCACATACGAAACATTAAAGGATGATCCTCAATATTTGAAATTATTAAATCGAATTGCAAACAAACAGGGTTTTTTTGATGAGTTAGATGAACAATACAAGAATGATTCAAAAAACAATTGACAAAAATCGGATATATGTCTATAATTGTATTTTATTTCATTTGAAGGAGAAGGATATGAAAAGAACTATAAGTATATTGGCTGTCGTGTGTGTTTTGGCTGGTTGTGCCGGGGTTCCCAAAAGCTCTGATAATATTTCAGGAAAATCATCTGAAGTAACATTTGAAGAATATGAAGAACATTTAATGCGTTATTTTTTAAACAAAAACGATCTGATAATATATGAAACCATAAGTATATATAGAAATAATGATTATGCGGAAATGCTGGAACAGGTTGATAGTATTCTATTATTTTTCTTTTATGGAATAAAAACAGATGATATAACAAGATATAACAATTTTAGGGAGATTGTAAAGACACATAATCTGCAAAGATTAATAAATATATTTGATATTATTGACAATAATGATATCGCATTGTTTCTTGAACAGCAGGAACCAAGCCCTGATTTAAATGATGTTTATTGGACACTCTATTTTTCAACAGGAGATATTCAATATATTGACCATCTGTTAATATATATAACGCGATATCACAATGAAACAGAAAATGTAAACTTATATCTAACCGCAAGATCGGCAATGTGGTCAATAGCATCAAACGCGATGACATATTCTCAAGTCAAAGAATATGCGGCAAATAATGGAATATTAACCAATGAATTAAAAGGATATATTCTAAACACTGATCCGAACAGAATTCAAAGCGAGACAGTGCAATTTATCCGGCAGCAGAGAGAAAAGGGAATATGGTAACAAGGAGGATGTTATGATGAATAAATATATTTTTTTGACAGTTTTATTGATAGTCCTTTTGGGCTGCTCTTCAGCGCCGCCAGCTTATAATACATTTTCTTCCAGAGAAAGCGAATTTACTCAAACTGATCTGGCAATCTCCGAAAGAGGATTAACCCAGGAGCAAATAAGGAGCATTTTATCTACCAGATTCCCTCCGGAAAATACAGTGTCAATCGCGGTTATTTTCCTGAATGGTTTTAATACCCGCAGTATAAACAACAGCGGGCTGCCATTTTATATTATGAATCAGGGAAGAAAGATTAATAGTGTTGAAAAATTTGTACCCATACCACGGATATTTATTCCAGGCAGATTAACATTTGACATAATACAGGATTTGGGAATTAGGAGTTTATGCGAATATACATTAATATTTTATAGCAACTCATATAGATCAATGACCTTTTCACAATGGGTTAGCGGAGAATTCAAGTTTGAGTCAGATATTGAATTTTCATTGATTGACAATCAAACAACAGCAATAATCGCGTCAGACAGATTATATTCAAGCATAATTAAAAAGCGTACCCTGTTGAGTGATAGTGATATTGAGGAAGCTGAAGATGAAATATATACATTGCAGGCGAATTTGCTGGCAGAAAAAATGAATGTTTTATTTGCGAAATAAAAAAAACCTGGAAATCAGGGGTAAGGGCTTTCTTTTACCCCTTTTTATACAACAACAAACTGATTTCTTCACACGGATAATGACTATTGGCATAACCACTAAAAACAGAGTATGATACATCTATGAGTTCTCAGCTTGAAAACACCTTTCATTCTCTGAAACAGGCGCAGTCCCGGCTGGCTCTGGAAAACCGGGCGGCAAAGGACAAGGCGCTGGCCGCGGCTGCCGCCGCCATTGACCGGGACCGTTCCGACATACTGGCTGCCAATGCCCGTGATGTGGAAAAGGCCCGTTCCGGCGGTATGAAGGAGAGCCTCATTGACCGCCTGCTCCTTAATGATCATCGCATAGATGACATAATCGAAGGGATCAATATCGTGATCAGGCAGGAAGACCCTATCGGCAAAGTGCGGGCCGGCTGGACTCTGCCAAATGGCCTTGCGCTTGAGCAGGTTACCGTGCCGCTGGGCGTGGCTGCCATTATCTACGAATCACGGCCCAATGTTACCGCCGATTGCGCGGCCCTGGCGTACAAGGCGGGCTGTTCAATACTGCTGCGAGGCTCTTCCTCGGCGCTGGAGTCGAACAAGGCGCTGGTGCGTTCCATTAAAGCCGGGCTTGCGGAAGGCGGCGGCATTGCCGGGACAATAGCCCTGGCAGACTCAGGCAGCCGCGATGAAGTTGACATTATCCTGCAAGCGCGGGGCTGGATCGACGTGGTACTGCCACGGGGCGGCAAAGACCTGATCCGCCGGGTTGTAGAGAACGCCAAAATTCCGGTGATCGAAACAGGAGAAGGCAACTGCCACATTTATGTGGAGCCCAGCGCGGACATGGAGCAGGCGGTAGAAATAATCGCTAACGCGAAACTGCAAAAACCCGGTGCGTGCAACGCCGTGGAAACCCTGCTGATACATCAGGACGCGCTTGCCTGCCTTATGCCCAAACTGGTGGCGCGGCTTGCGGGCAAGGCGGAATTGCGCTGCGATGCCCCGGCAAAGGCAGCCATTGGCATCCCGCCTGCCGGACTGGCACTCAAGGACGCAACTGAAAATGACTGGGCAACTGAATTCCTTGATTATATTCTCGCGGTAAAAACAGTTAACGCCTGCGATGAGGCAATTACGCATATCAACCGCTATGGAACCAAACATTCGGAAGCGATCCTCACCGGAGACTTGCGGGCTGCGGAACAATTCCGCAGGGGGGTTGATGCCGCGTGCGTGTATGTTAATGCCTCGATCCGTTTTACCGATGGCGGCGTGTTCGGCTTTGGCGCTGAACTTGGCATTAGTACCCAAAAGTTTCACGCCCGCGGTCCCATGGGACTTGAAGCCCTTACCACGATAAAGTACCTTATAAGCGGCTGCGGACAGATACGGGGTTAAACAAAAAATGATTACACAGCTTATTGCCAATGCGCGTAAAATCGTTTGCAAACTCGGTTCAAATACCCTTGCCAGCAAAGACGGAAAAATTAATCAGTCCCTGCTTGAAGAATTCGCTGATCAGGCGGCGGCGCTGGCAAAAAACGGCAAACAGTTTGTCATTGTGTCATCAGGCGCGCAGGTGGCCGGGCTTTCCGCACTGGACAAGTGGTCCCGCAAACAGGATATTCATTACCGCCAGGCCCTCTGCGCCGTTGGCCAGGTTGAGCTGATGAACGCATGGCGGCGGGCTTTTGAGCCGCACGGCAGGCATATTGCGCAAATTCTTTTAACACAAGATGACTTTAGCGATCCAATCAGAACCCTGAATATGAGGAACACCCTGTTCACGCTGATTGACGAGGGAATTATTCCTGTTATTAACGAGAATGACACGGTTTCGGTTGAGGAAATAAAAATCGGTGATAACGATACTCTGGCCGCGCAGACGGCGATTCTGTGGAGCGCGGATTTATTGATCCTCTTCAGCGATATTGACGGCGTATTCAGCAAAAACCCCAAGGAATTCCCCGATGCTGAACTGGTAGAAGAAGTGCGTGATATTGACACGGTACGGAAAAACATCAGCATCGGAGCGGCGAACAATTTTGGAACCGGCGGCATTGCCACCAAACTCGATGCTGCCCAGCGCGCCTTTTCCTACGGCATTCCCACAATCCTTGCCCACGGCGGCAGACCCCGCAGTCTGGAAGCGCTTGCGACAGGCAAGCAAAACGGAACAGCCTTTCCGGTATAACACTCAAAAAATGAAAATATCTTTAGTAATACTATTTCTAATATTTATCTTATGCTCCGGATGCAAAAGATTTCAGACACAGGAAACTGTACAAGCGCAGGAAACCGTACGGACGCAAAAAGCTGTATGGGATTTATTATTGAGAGAAGATTACAGATCCTCTGTTTATTTTTATGATATATCAAAAGAATATTTTTTTGAAGCAATAGAGTTATATAAAAATGGTAAAATTGATCAGGCAATGTTAAAGCTGGAAGCTGCAATAGAACAATATCATTATGGCGGCGTGTATTACTACCATTATGGCGTTTGTTTTATGGATATTCAAGAATATGAATACGCCGAAAGAGCTTTTCTCAAAGCATTGCAATTGTTTAGCATAGGCTATAATGATCCCTATAACGAGCGCGATCTTGGAGGGAATAGCCCTATATACACATTTGACCATAATGGCGCATACAGGGAAAGGTATTTCGCCCATTACAATCTTGCCTGCGTATATTCGCATACAAACAGACTTGATCTTGCTATGGAACACTTAATAAATGCATTGGAATATGGTTACCCGTATATCGACCATTTGCTCGGTGATCCGGATTTGTCCAATCTGCTCAACAGCCCGATTGAAAGAGCCCATGTTCAAAAAATATACAATGACGGTTTTGTAAATACGGTTTCCGGAAAATCCCATATAATTGAAGGCTTAAACTATTACGCTTCATATCATTTTTTTAATGACGAACGCATGGAAATGAAATCTTACTATACAAACCGTTCTGGGTCATACGAGGTAAAAAATTATCAGGTTTGCATAAAGTATTTTAACAGGCTTCAAAAGGAACAAGGCCCTGGCGAGATGGAAAACATTGACGAGACGGAAATTATCAGCATTAAGGATATCTTAGAATCAGAGAAATGGAAAGAATTAACAGCCATTATACATGGATATTACGATAATGGGTCGCTTCATGTTGGATCATCAATATTTAACTATCAGGGGTTTACTTCCGTTACCATACCTGACGGTTTTACTTCCATTGATGGAAAAGCATTCTATGGTAATTATCTAAATACTGTTATCCTGGCTGACAGTGTAGTTCTAATCAGACCAGAAGCGTTCGGTAACAATCGAGAGTTCAGCGTTACTCCTGACGGCGCGGAGGTATTAGGTGAAAATCTGCTGACCACTATTACTATCGGCGCTAATGTTGAATTGGGAATGGATTATTCGGGAAATAAAAGCAGGCCATCATTTGACAACGGTTTCGACGACTTCTACGACAATAACGGAAAACAAGCGGGAACGTATATCTTAAGCAACGGACAGTGGAGCATGATCGAAGGTCAAAAAGGTGACTGACACCGTTTCTGATTTAGGCCGTCTGAGGGAAGCCCGGCGACAGTGGCAGAAATTGTCTGGAATTCTCTGCCGGAGCAGACTACCCAATATACATACCCGCTTGCAGAGGAAAGGCCGGACGAGGCTGCGCAGGCAGATTCATCCAGATTTTTGCCACTGCCGCCGGGCTTCCCTCAGACGGCCCATGTCAAAGTAAATGCCGTTGCCCGGTATAGCATTGAATCTATCCCTCTTTTTCTGTAGGATAGTGCTATGGCGGACAAGCGCTTTACCGTTCTGGATTTAGTTGATATAAACCTCAAGGAACATAATTCCCTGAATCTTCAATGTATTGGCGGACGGAAGGGCTTAAGCAGGGAAATCAGCACTCCTGATTTGAACCGGCCCATGGGGGCCATAATGGGCTTCTTTGAGGATTTTGCCTATCAGCGAATCCACCTGTTCGGGCGGGGGGAAGTTTCCTACCTCCGCAAACTTCAGCAAAACAACGAGACCGCAACGCTTCGGCAGTTGTTCAACTACCCTATTCCCTGCTGTATTTTTACCCATAATTTCAGCCCGCATAAGGAATTTCTTGAGCTTGCCGAAGCCGCCCAGTGCCCCATTCTGGTAACAGACCTCGGAACAGCGGATTTTTCATCCCGCTTGATGCGGATTCTTACCGAGATTTTTTCGCCCCGGCAGAGTATCCACGGAGTGCTTGTGGAAGTTTACGGGCTGGGAATTTTGATTCTGGGAGATTCAGGCATAGGAAAGAGCGAGACCGCGCTGGAACTGGTTGTCCGGGGGCATAGGCTGGTTGCCGATGATGTGGTGGATATTCACTGCGTTAACGGCAATACGCTCATGGGGTCCGGCGCGAACAAGATCATCGGTCATCACATGGAAATCCGGGGGCTGGGGATCATCAATATCACCCACCTGTTTGGCGTCAGGGCCATCAGGGTTCGCAAGGAGATTCAGCTTGTTGTAAAACTTGAGGGATGGGACTCCTCCAAAGCCTATGACCGTCTGGGAACCGATGAGGAAACAATGGAAGTGCTGGGGGTGAAAATTCCAAAGCTGTCAATACCGGTCAAGCCCGGACGGAATGTTCCCATCATTATAGAAACCGCGGCATTGAATGAGCGGCTCAAATCCATGGGGTATAACGCCGCCAAGGAATTCAATAAAAATATTCTCAAGTGGATCGAAAGCGATACCGCCCGCTCGGTATTCTTTGGCCATGATGATATAATTTAGGAAGAACGTATGATAGAGCAAATTATTACCATTCAAAACAGAGCCGGTATTCACGCCCGCCCTGCGGCGTTGCTGGTGCAGACAACCAAAGATTTCAAGTGCAATGTTTACTTTGAAAAAGGCCGGGAACGGATCAACGCGAAATCGATCATGGGTATTATTACACTGGGAGCGGCTTACGGATCAGAGATAAAGATCATTGCCGAAGGAGAAGACGAGCAGACGGCGGTACAGACTTTGATCCGTTTGTTTGAATCCAAGTTTGAAGAAGAATAATTCCTTCAGGGAGCTGTGTTGAAAACTGTACGGGCAACTCCGAAATATTCAATCATTAATGTCCGGGGTCTGATATTCATATATATACTGCTCTGCATACTGACGGTTCTGTTTTCCCGTTCATTTTTTTCTGATACGCTTTATGAAGGCCGGGTTCCTGACCGGCTCAACCTGATTGTATTCTTCACCATTCCCGCGGTGCTGGTGGTTTTTCTGGGCCTTTCAGCCTATAGGCTCCTGGGGGATATTATCGCCCGCAAACCGGGGAGTAAATTCGAAGTCCGGCTCCTGGCGTATTTTTTTATCATTGTCATTTTTGCCGCAGCTCCCATGTCCATTGTTACCGGAATTTCCATTGCCGAGATTCTTCGCTTCTGGCGGAACATTGACACGGTAGCAGCCACCGCCGCGGCCCGGAGTTTTACGGTAGACAACTATTCCCTGCACATTGAAAAGTTTGAAAGTATATTAAAAGAAACCGATTTCTCCGCGCAAATGGCCGCGGCCCGCGGAAGTACCGCCGCGATTCCGGCAGGAAGCGCGATTCCGGCAGGGATTGCGGCTATACAGGATTTTCAAGCCGATGGAAATGACTGGAAAGAAACCGCTTTTATCGGGGAAGAAAGCCGCCGTCTCCCCTCCCCGCCCGCCATACGGCAGGGTTTTGTCTCGCGGGAATTGCCCCGTGATATGGGGCTAATCCGCTATGTTTTATTTCCCGCACCGAATACTGTCAGACTGGTCAGTTATAATCTGGGCGATGACTTTGATATTGGAATGGCGGCAATAGAAAGACAGGGCGCGTATTTTGAAACCATCGACTTCGCAAAAGACAATATCCGGCCCCTGCTGTTTTTTTACTTCGGTGTGTTCTTCTTCCCTACCCTGCTCATGACGCTGATCATTGCCATTTCCTTTACCAGACGGGTAACACATCCCATTGTGGAACTGACCGAGGCAACCCGCCGCATAGCCGAAGGGGATTTTTCCATTCAAATATTATCCCGCCGCGGCGATGAACTGGGGCTCCTGATCCGTTCATTCAACTCCATGGTGCAGGATTTGGAAAAATCACGCGCCGCTCTGGTAAAGGCGGAAAAAATTTCAATCTGGCAGAACATGGCCCAGCAGTTGGCCCATGAGATCAAAAATCCCCTGACACCGATTAAGCTCTCCGCCGAGCGGGTGCTGCGGCGCTGGCGCAACGAGCCGGAGCGGATTGATGAAATTCTCGAAGACTCCATGCTGGCGATCATTCAGGAAACTGAGGGGCTTTCAACGCTGCTCACCGAATTCAGAACCCTGTCAAAACCGGCTGAACTTGCGCAATCATGGTGCAGGCTGCGGGAGACAACAGAGGAAACCATCAACCCCTACCGCAACTCCTATCCTCACGTACAGTTTGATATAGGGTATACCAAAGATAATATAATAATAAAAATCGACAAGCACCGTCTGGCACAGGTACTGACCAACCTGATCATCAATGCCATTGACGCTATGGACGGCAAGGGAACCATTGAAATCCGCGCGGACCTTATCAGAAAACGGGAGATTCTGTATTGTCGGCTCAGTATCAAAGATTCAGGTAAAGGCATCAGTCCAAAGGAAGTGCCGCTGGTCTTTACTCCCTATTTTACCACCAAAGATTCCGGAACCGGTCTGGGGCTTCCGATTGTCGAGCGAATCGTAAATGATCACGGCGGGGCTATCTGGTTTAATTCGGCGGAAGGCATGGGAGCCATTTTTTATATTGATCTGCCGGTTGAGGAGAAACCCTGATGGCTGCAATCCTTATTATTGATGACGAACCGGGCATTCGCTCAACCCTTGCCTCAATACTGGAAGATGAAAAATACCGGGTCTTTACCGCGGAAGATGCCCCAACAGGTCTGGAACTGCTGAACACCGAGCCAATCGATCTTGTTTTTCTGGATGTACTGCTGCCAAAAATGGGCGGACTTGAAGCGTTGGAGAGAATTCATTCAGACTGGCCCGGCATGGAGATTGTGATGATCTCAGGTCATGCCAATATTGACATGGCGGTGAGGGCAGTCAAAGGCGGGGCGTTTGATTTTCTTGAAAAGCCCCTTTCGCTGGAAAAAGTTCTGACTGTATGCCGCAATGTATTCGCCATGCGGAAACTCCGTGAAGAAAACCGGAACCTGAAAAAAAGGGCATTCCGTTTGCGGGATGAAATCGTTGGAACCAGCGCGGCCATGTGCGGCGTGCGGGATATGATTGAGCAGGCAGCGTCAAGCGATACCCGGATTATGATCACCGGAGAAAACGGCGTTGGAAAGGAAGTAGCCGCCCATTCAATCCATTTGGGTTCCACCCGCGCCAACGGGCCGTTTGTGGAGGTCAACTGCGCCGCGATACCGGAAACGCTTATTGAAAGCGAATTATTCGGCCATGAAAAGGGCGCGTTTACCGATGCCATTTCCAGCCGCAAGGGCCGTTTTGAGATGGCCAATGGCGGCACGCTCTTTCTCGATGAAATCGGTGATATGTCGCTCTCCGCGCAGGCAAAAGTGCTGCGGGTCATTCAGGAACAAAAAATCCAGCGGCTGGGCGGGGAAAAAACCATCGAAACCGATGTGCGCATTGTGGCGGCGACCAATCAGGACCTGGAAAAGGCCTGCGCCGAAGGCCGTTTCAGGCGGGACTTGTACTTCCGGCTGAATGTCATTCCCATTCACATTCCCCCCCTGCGGGAGCGTACCGAGGACATCCCCCTGCTGCTCTGCCATTTTCTGAAAGGCATGGACAGGGAACAGCTTGTGCTTGAGGATGATGCCCTGCGGTTTCTCGCCGCCTATGAATGGCCGGGGAATGTCCGGGAAGTGAAAAATCTCGCGGAACGGATAGCGGTCATGCACCGGGGAACCAGCATTGACGGTCATGCCCTGACTGAACTGCTCAGCAAAAAGCCGGGAAGCTCCCGGCAGGAACACGGCGGGCCGGATTCAAGGAAAGCCTCTCCGCCCCCTCCTGAAGGCATTATGGAACGGAATTTCAATGATGCGAAAGAATCTTTTGAAAAATACTATTTGGAGTTCCAATTTTCCAAAAACGATGGTATAATATCCAAAACAGCGCAAGCCATCGGTGTCTATCCGAGCAACTTGCACGCCAAATTGAAAAAATATAATATTACAGCGCAGGAAAAAAGGGATGAACTATGAAACAGCCGACCGAACGCCAGACTGAAGTATTGTCCTTCATATCAGAATACATCAATGTCCATTCGTACCCCCCGGCTATCCGGGAAATAGCTGATCATTTTGGAATGTCCGTAAAAGGGGCCTATGATCACATAACGGCCCTGAAACGCAAGGGCTACCTGAAGCAGGATGGAAAACGTCCCCGAACCATGGAACTGGTCAAAAGCAAAGAACAGGAGGGCATGGCGGCGCTGACCGAAATTCCCATTCTGGGAACCGTTGCCGCGGGCGTTCCCATTCTCTCTGAAGAAAACTGGGACGGAACCATAACCCTGCACCGTTCCATGCTGAAAAAAAACAAAAAATATTTCGCACTGAATGTCCGCGGCGATTCCATGATCGGCGCGGGTATAATGGACGGAGACATCGCGGTTATTGAAAAGCAGAGTATTGTCCGCAACGGCGAGATTGCCGTGGCGGTGGTGGACGAGGCTGTTACCCTGAAACGTTTTTACAAGGAAAGCAGCCGGGTCAGATTGCAGTCGGAAAATCCCGCCTATAAACCAATTTATTCCCGTGATGTGCGGGTCTTGGGCCGTCTTGCCCGGATCGTCCGCTCTTATTGAATATGGCGTCTCAAAAACCCGGCGCGTACATCTTCCTGGGTCCTGAATTGGGCAAACGGCAGGACGCGCTTGACGAAGTCAGAACAAAGCTCAAATCCGGCGCAACTGAAACCGAAGAAACTGTTTTTTACGCCGGGGAAACTCCGGTAGGCCAGATCGCCGCCGCGATAGGGAACCACAGCCTCTTTGCCGATGCCCGCCTTTTCATTATAAAAAACGCCGATCAGATCAAAAAAAAGGATGAAATAGAAGTATTGGTTTCAAGCATGAAAAATCTTGAAGCCGGAACCGTTGTGATTCTTGTCTCTGATGAATTCAAACTTGCCGCTGCCCTTGACAACGCGGTTCCCAAAGAAAACCGCCGGGTCTTTTATGAACTGTTTGAAAGTGAAAAGTCCGAATGGGTTCGCTCATTTTTCAGGCGGGAAGGCTTTTCCATAAATACCGAAGGCATTGATACGATTCTTGAAATGGTAGAAAACAACACCGAAGCCCTGCGCCGTGAATGTTCGCGGCTCATGCTCTTTCTGCCAAAGGATCGCCAGGTCGCGGCAGAAGATGTGGAACAATGGCTGTCTCACAGCCGCGAGGAATCGGCCTTTACCCTGTTCTCACGGATTGCCACCGGGGATATTTCCAAATCAATTGAATCGCTGCACACCCTCCTTGCGGCAAAAGAGAGCGCCCAAAGTATCCTTGCCGGGCTTGCGTGGTGCTTCAGGAAACTGCGGGATTATCTTGCCCTGCTGGAAACAGGCGAAGCGAATAATTTTGAATTAAAGAAGATCGGCCTTTCCGCGCCAAAGGCCCGTGACGATTACGCGGCAGCGGCCCGCAGGTATAATACCGCCGCTGTTAATGCCTGCCTTGCCTTTACCGCCGAATATGACATAACGCTGCGTTCATCGGGCGGCGCTCTGGAATCCGTGCTGATGGACGCATATATGCTGAAAATCTTCGGGGCCGCTGCCGCATGATAGCCCTGTTCCTGATTGCCGTCAGCCTTTCGCTTGACGCGTTTGCCGTTTCGGTCAGCGCAAGCGTTTCCATTCGTGATTTGCGCCGCTTTCACGCAATCAGGGCGAGTTTTTCCTTTGGCTTTTTTCAGTTCTTCATGCCGCTAGTGGGCTGGTATCTTGGCAGCGCCTTTACATCATACATCGAAACCTTTACCCACTGGATCGCTTTTATCATACTGGGCTTTATCGGCGGAAAAATGATTGTTGAATCCCTGCGCGGCAAGAAAGCACCCGATGCAAACGCATCCGGCTCAGAGGCAAAATCCGGCGGCGACATCCGCGGCATCGGAACCCTGCTGATCCTCTCGGTTGCGACCAGCATTGACGCGCTTGCCGTTGGCATTTCGCTTAACATCATGGGCCTGGGGATATGGACAAGCGCGGTGATCATCGGCGGCATTACCTTTCTGATATGCCTCTGCGGTTTCGCGTTTGGCCGCTTCATCGGCTCCGCGCTTGGCAAATGGGCGGCATTAAGCGGGGGAGTTGTCCTTGTTGGCATTGGATTAAAGATATTGATTCAGGGTTTATTTGGAGAATAAACGGCGAAATGAAGAACCCCGCCTTCCAATCATTGGCTTTTTAAGCCTTTGTCTTGAAAAAAAAGCCGGTACATGGTATGTTATTTATAGAAGAATAAATCATACGGTATCATGGAGCGTGTTGCGGCCGCCTGTGCCGCCGTGTGTGCGGCTAAACAGTGCGTTTTGCTGTCGATTAGGCTCTTTTTCTTGCCGGATCACGCTCCGGCAGGTTGTTTTTTGCCTTTTTTATGATATTTTATGGAACCTTACCGTTTTGAATAGACTATTTTTCCTACTTTGCCTGCTGCCCCTCATGGCAATCCTCCCGCTTTTTCCACAGGAAATCGATTCAGCAATTCCTGATGAAGTCTTTGAACTTTTGCCTGATTCGCAGCCTAATGCCGTCTTTACGCCGGATTCCGGTGCGGTGTATGTAATCAGTTCCATTGATTTCAACATCAGGGGACGTACTCGCCCTGACGCGCTGATGCGTAAAGGTGAGTTCAGGGAAGGAGAAAAAATACAAGGCACGGCAAATCTTGAAAAATATATCAGCGAAAAGACTCAACTCCTCATCAACCAGCGGGTTCTGAAAGACAATGTGGTAATAGACTACTCCATTGGTGAGCAGCAGGAGAATGGAGATTATCCGGTAACCTTGTTGATCAGGACTGAAGATACCTGGAACATAATCGCCGTTCCCTATCCCAAATACAGTTCCAATACCGGGTTTGAACTGATTATAAAAGCCAGGGATTATAACTTTTTGGGGGCCATGAATCCCCTGCGTTTAGACATTGGCTACAAATACGATCAGAATCAGCATAATTTTTTCGTCCTTGAGCTGACTTCCGATTATCCGTTCAAGGCTTTTGGGTATAACTGGAATTTTGTTTTCAATAACGCATTTAACTACCGGCCTGATGTTGAAGAGCCTTTTTACTACAATAATCAGACCGGCCTTTTCATGGAACTCCCTTTTAAAAGAACTACCTTTACCTTTGGCTTTCGGGAATATTTTTATGTCAATGCTGAAAACAGCGACAGCTACAAACTGATGTATCCTGCTGAGCAATTTCAGAAAGGCCTGTTTATGTCCAGCATATTATCCACATCATGGGAAATACCCACCGGTCTTGCTGTAGCCGAGTATGGCGAATTAACATGGACTCCTGAAATATCGGCAACCTTTCCCCACGAGTTTCCCCCCTGGCCTCTTGCCGATTACCGCCGGGGGCCATTCATGACGCTGAGCCACTCTTTGGGCTTTAAAAAAATTGACTGGTTTGGGAATTACCGCAAGGGATTTGATGTATCTATGAATAATGCCTACAATTATAATTTTTTCCGTCTGGAAAACGATAAAGATGCCCTATCCGTTACATTTTCATTGGGAGGAATCGGGCATTTTATTATAAGCGATTTCTTTGGCATTTCCGCTAATCTGAGATACCGCCAATGGTATTACCATGATCCCGATTATTATGACAATGCCGGCGACGCGCTCAGGGGTATTCTTGACAAGGCTGTCTATGCTGATTATATGCTGTCCCTTAATCTTGATTTTCCGTTCAGAGTGTTGCAGTTTATGCCTTCACAATGGTTTGGAAATCCAAAATTGAGTTTCTTTGATTTTGAAATGCATCTTTCCCCGATTATTGATATGGCCCTGTATCATAATCCGGATTTTGAAAATAATTTTCTGATGACAGGCGGTCTTGAGGTAATCGTGTTTCCCGGATTTATGCGCAGCCTGTATCTCCGCATCAGCTTAGGCTTTAATCTCGCAGAGTATGTAAAATCTCCTTCAAAGCTGCCCGACGGAGACAACCGGGAAATCTTTGTCGGTATCGGGCATCACTACTGAGGAATAAATGGCAAAAATTGTAATAATAGGAACCGGATATGTCGGTTCTGTTTCAGGCGCGTGTCTCGCGGATTTTGGCAATCATGTTATCTGTGTGGATACCAATGCTGAAAAAATCGAGGCCCTCAAAAAAGGAATAATCCCCATTTTTGAACCGGGTCTTGACGCGGTGGTCGAGCGGAACAGCCGCAGCGGACGGCTTTCTTTCACCACGGATATTGCCGCGGCGCTTAAAGACAGCCATGTGGTTTTTATCGCTGTCGGCACTCCCCCTACGGATGACGGCAGTGCTGATCTTGTGTATGTGGAAGCCGCGGCCCGGCAAATCGGTTCTCTCATTAATACCTATACTGTTATTGTGGACAAAAGCACTGTTCCCATAGGCACTGGCCGCAAGGTTGCCGGCTGGGTCAGTGAAGAACTTGCCAAACGCGGACAGTCCATTGACTTTGATGTAGTTTCCAACCCTGAATTTTTACGCGAAGGTTCCGCTGTATACGACTTTACCCATCCTGATCGCGTTGTTATCGGCAGTGACAGCGAGCGTGCCCGCGGCATTATGAAAGACGTGTACCGTTCCCTGTACCTGAATGAAACTCCCTTTATCGAAACAAACCTTGAATCCGCAGAGATGATAAAATACGCTTCAAACGCTTTTCTGGCGGTAAAAATTACGTTTATCAATGAAATCGCCAATCTCTGCGAAAAAACCGGCGCGGATGTGAAAGATGTTGCCCGCGCCCTGGGCAGAGACGGAAGAATCGGGGCAAAATTTTTGCATCCGGGTCCTGGTTATGGCGGATCCTGTTTTCCCAAGGATACCAGAGCCCTTGCGAAAATTGGCAGAGAGAATATTGAAATTCAAAGTATTGTGGAAACAACCATCGCGGCCAATGAACGGCAAAAAATCCGTACGGCAAAAAAAATTGAAAATATTCTGGGCGCTACGCAGGGTGTTTCGCTTGAGGGCAAAACTCTGGCAATACTTGGCCTTGCTTTTAAGCCCAATACCGATGATATGCGGGAATCCCCGGCAATTACCATCTGCGAATACTGCGCGGGCCGCGGCGCAAAATTGCGCTTGTATGATCCCGCCGCGATGAAGGAATCTCAATGGCGGCTTGAATCAATTAAAAACAGCGTATATTACGCAAACGATGAATACGATGCCATAGAAGGAGCGGACGCACTTGTAATTGTTACCGAATGGAATCAATTCAGAAATATTGATCTGTCAAGAGCAAAAGAATTGATGTCATCAACGTACTTTTTTGATCTTCGTAATATATATAAATCCTCTGAAGTTACTCAGGCAGGATTACAATATTTTGGTATAGGTTAGAAGTTTGAAGATACTCGTTAGCGGTTCCGCTGGTTTTATCGGTTTTCATCTTGTTAATAAACTGTCATTTCTTGGACATTCTGTTACCGGAATAGATAATATAAATGACTATTATGATGTTAATCTAAAATACGCGCGTCTTGAACACTCAGGCATAGACAGGCAGAAAATCGAATATGGAAAAAAATTACAAAGCGCTGCCCTTCCCAATTACAATTTTTATAAAATCGACATTACAGACAGGGAAAAACTTTTTTCTCTTTTCGCGGAAGAACAATTTGACTGCGTATGCAATCTCGCGGCCCAGGCAGGAGTCCGCTACAGCATTGAAAATCCACAGGCGTATATTGACAGCAATATGTACGGTTTTTTCAATATTCTTGAAGTATGCAGAGCGTACCCTGTAAAACATCTTGTTTTCGCTTCCAGTTCATCGGTTTACGGCCTGAATGAAAAAGTTCCGTTTTCCGTCAACGATATAACGGATCATCCAGCAAGCCTTTATGCCGCGACAAAAAAATCAAATGAATTAATGGCATATACTTACGCTCATCTTTTTAAGATACCATCTACGGGCTTGCGTTTTTTTACTGTTTACGGCCCATGGGGAAGGCCGGACATGGCGTACTATAAATTTGCGAACGCTATAATGAAAAACATTCCTATTGAAGTTTACAATCACGGCGATATGCTGCGCGATTTTACCTATATTGATGATATTATTGAAGGAACCATTGCAGCCATTGAACATATTCCCGCGGGCCCGTCGCCGTCAACTGACGGCACAGCCCCCTTTGCGCTATACAACCTCGGCAACAACCGGCCTGAAAAATTACCGGATTTTATTGCGGTTCTGGAACAAGCCCTGAACAAAACAGCCGAAAAAAAATATCTTGGAATGCAGGCCGGCGATGTTCCCGTTACCATGGCGGATATTGGCAGCACGCGCCGGGATTTGGGCTGGGAGCCAAAAACAGACATTGCCACCGGATTAAAATTATTCGCCGAATGGTTTTTAGCGTATAAGGACACCAATAACAATACCGTATGAAAGAATTTCCCCAATTTAATGTATTAGCGCCTGTTCTCGGTAAATTATTCAGCCTGCTAAACCGCCGGCACAGAATATATTTTTGCATTTTGATCATATTGACCATCGGTTTTTCCCTGATTGAAACCATTGGAATCTCGGCAATTATGCCGTTTATTTCATTGGCTTCGGAGCCCAATCTGGTTACCGGCGGCTGGTACAAAAAAGCGTTTGATTTTTGCGGATTTGTCAAACCTGAATCGTTTATCATCGCCCTGGGCATTGCCATCATCTTTTTTTATTTTTTCCGCGCCATCTACTCTATTCTTCTGAATTATTCCATGAATCGTTTCTCATTTGCCATATATAGGCGCCTTTCAAAAACTATCTTTAAAACAATTTTATCAATTCCCTATAAATTATTTGTCCAAAAAAATACCGCTGAACAAATACGCACCATAAACGATGAATCAGGTGATGTCAGCAAAATAATCCTGAATATATTGCAGTTCTGTTCGGAAATCTTTACCATTCTCCTGATTTATGCGGTAATTGTTATCCTGAACTGGAAAATGACTCTGGTTGTTACTATCATATTATTGATTATAGTAACTGTTCTACTTTCTGTTTTAACAAAAATAAGCAAAGCGCAGGGAACGAAACGACTTGAGTCGGGAAGAAGAATTTACCGTATATTAAAAGAAACGCTGGGAAATGTCAAATTTATAAAACTAAAGGGCAATGAAGAAGTAATTCTGCGTGGTTATGATACTGCCACTGCAATAAAGGCGCGTTCCGAAGTAATGAATCATGTTGTCGGCTCAATACCAAAGGGTATTCTTGAAAGTGTTGGATTCTCGCTTCTGGTAGGGGCGGTAGTCTTTATTATCTGGTCCTATCAGGATACTTCCAGAGTAATCCCGATTATTTCAATGTATGCCCTTGCCCTGTACCGGATACTTCCTTCGGTACACCGGATGTTGCAAAATATCAATAGCATTGCCTATTTACAAAAAACTCTTGAAAGCGTTGATGAAAGTTTGCAGCAACCGGTAGAAGATGAGGGAACCGCGCCTCTTGAGTTTGAACATTCTATCCGTCTTGAAGATATTTGTTTCAGGTACATAACAGGCGGTGAAGTTCTGGGAAATATTTCCTTTGAAATTAACAAGGGAGAAAAGGTAGCCGTAACCGGCGAAAGCGGCGGAGGCAAATCAACGCTGGTTGATATAATCATCGGAATTCATAAACCGGTTTCGGGGAAAATATATATTGATAACACGGTCTTAACCGATGAAAATATCCGCTCATGGCGCAAAAAAATTGGATACATCCCCCAGAGTATTTATCTTTTTGACGGGACGGTTGCGGAGAATGTTTCGTTTGGCTCAGAACCGGATGAACACAGAATAATAAAAGCGCTTCAAAGGGCAAATATCTGGGATTTTCTTTCCCAAAAAGAAGGCATACATACCCACGTAGGAGACGGCGGCATTCAATTGTCAGGCGGTCAACAGCAGCGGATCGGAATCGCCCGCGCCCTGTACGATGATCCGGAAATACTGGTGCTTGATGAAGCAACATCGGCCCTTGACTCGGAAACCGAGAAAAAAATCATGGAAGAAATATACAGTGTCAGCGAAAACAAAACCCTGATAGTTATCGCCCACCGCCTCAGCACGGTTGAACGGTGCGACCGGAAAATCCGTCTTGAGAACGGAAGAATCACATAACGGAGAAAACGATGAAAGGAATAATTCTTGCCGGCGGATCGGGAACGCGGCTCTACCCCCTGACCAGGGCGGTATCCAAACAGATACTTCCCCTCTATGACAAGCCCATGATCTATTATCCTCTTTCGGTGTTAATGCTGGCAGGGATACGGGAGGTGCTGATTATCTCCACCCCCAGAGATATTTCGCTGTTCAGGGAACTGTTTGGAGACGGCGCATGGCTGGGAATGCGTTTTGATTATGTTATACAGACACACCCGAGGGGACTCGCCGATGCGTTTATATTGGGAGAGCAATTTATCGGCAACGACAGCTGCGCACTGGTGTTAGGTGACAATATTTTTTACGGACGGGGCTTTAGCGAAACCCTTAAAACCGCTTCCGCAAAGATCAGCCGGGACGGAGGCGGACTCATCTTCGCCTATTATGTGAAGGATCCTGCCGATTACGGCGTGGTTGAATTCACCAAAGACGGAAAGGCCGTTTCCATCGAAGAAAAACCCGCAAAGCCCAAATCCCATTATGCCGTTCCGGGATTGTATTTTTATGATAATGACGTAATCAATATCGCGCAAAATCTGAAACCTTCCGCCCGCGGAGAAATTGAAATCACCGCCGTGAATAACGCCTACCTTGCAAACGGAAAACTTTCGGTGGAGATTCTGGGAAGGGGTATGGCCTGGCTGGACACGGGCAGTTATGACGGCCTTCTTGAAGCGTCCAATTTTATCGCAACTATTCAGAAGCGCCAGGGTATGTATGTTTCCTGCATTGAAGAAATAGCCTTTTCCAACGGCTGGATCAACAAGGATGATCTTGAAAAACTTGCGGCATCCTACAAGACCGATTACGGCGTATACCTTTCATGGATTGCGGAGAATACCTGATGCCGTTTACGTTCAAACAATGTTTCGCGGATGACGGAACCCTTATTGAAGGGCTTTTTGAAATTCTCCCGAAAGTTTTTACCGACAGCCGTGGCTACTTTTTTGAATGTTACTCTCAAAAAGATTTTAACGCAGCCGGATTAAACGTGGATTTTGTACAGGACAACCAATCCCGCTCAGGCAAAGGCGTATTGCGGGGGCTGCATTTTCAGAAAAATTACCCCCAGGGAAAACTGGTCAGGGTTTTTCAAGGGGAAGTTTTTGATGTCGCGGTTGATATACGTCATGGTTCAGCCAGTTACGGCAAATGGCATGGGGTCGTCCTGAGTGAAAAAGAGAAAAACCAGTTTTATATTCCGCCAGGATTCGCCCATGGATTTTTGGTGTTAAGCGAAACCTGCGTATTCACCTATAAATGCACCGATTTTTACCATCCCGAAGATGAGGGCGGCATAATCTGGAACGATCCCGCCATCGGCATTAAGTGGCCGAATTTAGGAATGGATTATATCCTTTCGGAAAAAGATAAAAAGCTGTCTACTCTGGAGCAAATGGGGTGATCTGGCTCATCGGTAACAAAGGAATGTTGGGAACGGAACTTTCCCTGCTGCTGGAACAAAACAACATCCCTTTTATCGGTACGGATCGGGAAGTAGACATCACCGATCCCGCCGCGCTGCGAGATTTTGCGTCATCGCATCCGGTTAACTGGATAATAAACTGCGCCGCCTACACCGCTGTAGACAAAGCCGAAGATGACGAAGTTGCCTGCCGTCTGCTCAACACCAGTGGCCCGGCGAATATAGCGGCGGCAGCCAGGGACAAAGGAGCCCGGTTAATCCACATTTCCACCGATTATGTGTTTGACGGAACCGGAAACAGGCCCTACACCGAAGAAGACGCAACCTGCCCTACCGGTGTATACGGCAGCACTAAACGCGATGGGGAGCTTGCGGTCATCGAGAATAACCCTCACTTTTACATAATCCGTACCGCATGGCTCTACGGAAAACACGGCAATAATTTTGTCCACACCATGCTCCGCCTGATGAATGAACGGGAAGAAATCAAAGTGGTACACGATCAATACGGCAGCCCCACTTGGGCTTTTGATCTTGCGCAGGTGATTATTTCGCTCATGCAGCAGGTTGACGGGACACATAACATCCCCTGCGGTATCTACCATTATACCGGCGAAGGAACCTGCACCTGGTTTGAATTTGCCCAGGCGATTTATGCGGAAGGAAAAAGCCTCAATCTGTTGACCAAACCCTGTACGGTAAAACCGTGTACCAGTGCCGAATATCCGGCAAAAGTCAAACGCCCCGCATATTCAGTATTGGACAAGACAAAAACTAAGAGTATCATGAGGATAATAATTCCTGCATGGAATGATAGTTTAAGGAGTTTTTTACAAGGTCATGATAATTCTTAGCCATAAAGAAAAATTAGAGTTAATGTGTTCTCTCAACTGGGATTACCTGGACAAGCATGAGGATATGCTTGCGGTAATTGAAGGACAGCTTGAAACTTCCGGGGCTTTTACTCAGGATAAACTTTTTATACGTTCACTGGAACGTCTCCCCTGGCATTATGTTACGGCGCTTTGGGGAATAGAAAAAATAAAAGAATTATACACACCGGAAATAGCAAGGCGTATCTGGCCAAAAAGCAGGAGGTATCATTTTGATTTTGCCCTCGCAGTATTACGAAGAGAGCCTCTACCCCTTACAGGATGGGGTGATGGATATTTTAAGTCACAGCGATACCGGTTTTTTTCTGACCGGGGGTACGGCGCTTAGCCGGGCCTATTATAATCATCGTTATTCTGATGATCTTGATTTTTTTTTAAATCAATCACAAACTTATGATGAACAGCTAGATAAAATATTTTCACTGCTCCGTGAAAATGGATTTGTCTGGAATACCGAAAAAGAATTTACCAGAGCAAAAAATTTTACCACCCTTAAGGTAGGGAAGAATTTTGATGTGTCATTAAAACTGGATTTTGTAAACGATATGGTTCCTCATTATGGGGAGATTACTAAAACAGACTTGTTTTACCGGACAGATTCAATACGGAATATACTCTCCAATAAACTATCCGCAATTTTCAGGTATGCCGCCAAAGATATTGCGGATATTCGGGAAATTGCTTTGCATGAATCCATAGACTGGTCTTCAATAATACAGGAGGCTCGTCAGAAAGAAGCTGGCCTTGAATTTATTTACATTTCCGAGATTCTAACCAGTGTACCCCAGAGCGAATTTGAAACAGTGGCCTGGACAAAGAAACCTGACTGGCAGGAATTCCGTAACGACATAAACCGTATTGTCTACGAAATGATGAGCGGAGAATCATTTTAATGAGAACATTAACAAACATCCTCGTAACCGGCGGCGCAGGATTTATCGGCTGTAATTTTATCCGGTATATGCTGGAAAGAAACGATAATTTTTCAGGCAGGATTATCAATCTGGATGCCCTGACCTATGCGGGCAATCCGGCAAGCCTGTCCGATATAGAGCAGCAATTCGGCGGCAAACGCTATTTTTTTGAAAAGGGGAATATCTGCGACAGTGAACTGGTGGAATCGATTTTTAACCGTTACGCGGTGGATACCGTGGTTCATTTCGCCGCGGAAAGCCATGTAGACCGTTCCATTCTGGGCCCCAAAGCCTTTGTCGAAACCAATGTAATGGGAACATTTACTTTACTCGAAGCGGCAAAAAAGTTTTGGAAGAAAGTCGACGGTTCTTTCACCGATGAAGTGCTGTTCCACCATATCAGCACCGATGAAGTATACGGCTC
>JAIRUN010000122.1 GCA_031254365.1 Treponema sp.
TTGCCTTCTTTTTGCTTTTCCAGCAATTTGCGTTTGCGGGTGATGTCACCGCCGTAACATTTTGCCAGTACGTCTTTGCGCAGGGCATTGACTGTTTCACGGGCGATGATCTGGCTGCCGATTGCGCCCTGAATGGGAATCTTGAACTGCTGCCGGGGAATTTCATCCCGCAGCCGCTCGCAGACTTTACGGGCGCGATCATAGGCATTACCCTTAAACACCAGTTGGGAAAGGGCATCCACGGGCTTGCTGTTGAGCAATATGTCCATCTTTGCCAGTTCCGTTGGTTTGTAGCCGGTAATGTCATAGTCGAATGACGCATAACCCCTGCTAATGCTTTTCAGGCGGTCGTAAAAATCGAATAACACTTCGGAAAGGGGCATATCGTAGATCAGTTCCACCCGCTTTTCATCAAGGTAGGTCATGTTGGACTGAACTCCCCGCTTTTCAAGGCAGAGGGTCATAATGTTGCCCAGGTATTCAGTGGGGCTGATAATTGAGGCGCGGATATAGGGTTCTTCGGCGCTTTCGATACGGCCTTCCTCCGGGTATTCCATTGGGTTGTCAACCATTACTTCTTCAGCGCTGCCACGCAGACGTACCCTGTATTTGACCGATGGCGCGGTAAAAATCACCGACTGATTGAATTCCCGCTCAAGGCGTTCCTGTATCACTTCAAGGTGCAAAAGGCCCAAAAAGCCGCAGCGAAAACCAAAGCCCAATGCTATAGAAGAATCTTTTTCATAAATAAGCGAAGCGTCGTTAAGTTTGAGCTTCTCCATGCTGGTCCGCAGTTCTTCATAATCGTTTGAGTCCACAGGGTATATTGATGAAAAAACCACGGGTTTTACTTCGCGGAAGCCGGACAGGGCCTGGGTGCAGGGATTATCCGCGCCGGTAACCGTGTCGCCAACCCGCACATCGCTTACGGTCTTGATCCCCGCGATAATATAGCCGACATCTCCGGCAGAAAGTCCAGGCGTTTCAACTAACGCAAGTTTGAAGACTCCGGCGGTTTCAATCTCGTAGACCGAATCATTGGACATAAAGGAAATTCTCATTCCCTTTTTGAGATTTCCGTCAAAGAGCCGCAGATGCACAACAACTCCCCGGTAGGGATCATAGTGGCAGTCAAAGATCAAAGCCCGCAGCGGAGAAGCGGGATCGCCTGAGGGCGGGGGAATGCGCTGGACAATGGCTTCAAAAAGTTCATCAACGCCCGTGCCCTGCCGTGCTGAAACCAAAAGGGCGCTTTCAGCGTCAAGCCCAAGGTCTTTGTCAATTTGTTTTTTTACGCGATTCACATCAGCGGCCTGCATATCGATCTTGTTGATCACCGGCACTATTTCAAGGTTATGTTCCAGTGCGAGGTACATATTGGACAGAGTTTGCGCCTGCACTCCCTGAGTTGCGTCTACCAGAAGCAAGGCCCCTTCGCAGGAATTGATCGCCCGTGATACTTCGTAGCTAAAGTCAGCATGGCCCGGCGTGTCAACCAGGTTGAGTTCATATTCATGACCGTCCGCCGCAGTGTAGGGAATGGTTACCGCCTGACTCTTGATCGTAATGCCCCGTTCCCGCTCAATGTCCATGTTATCGAGTATCTGATCCTGAAAATTGCGATCATCCACAAGATTGGCCTTCTGGATAAGCCGGTCTGCCAGAGTGGACTTGCCATGATCAATATGGGCAATGATACAAAAGTTGCGGATAAATCTGGTTTCTGTCATTAAAAAACTATAATGCTACAAATGACCATCGTCAAGGATAATAATATCAACGCGGCGGTTATAGGCCCGGCCTTCCGGGGTGTTGTTAGAGGCAATGGGTACGGTATCGGCAAAACCAGCGACCTGGAAACGTTTTTCATCAATGCCAAGTCCAGTAAGATAATGCAGAACGCTGATGGAACGGGCCGCGGAAAGCTCCCAGTTCGATTCCCAGGGACCGGATGGATCAACATCAACCTGGTCGGTATGGCCCTCCACTCTGAATTTTCTGCCTTTTATATCGTCAGAGGCCAGATAAGTCCCCAGCCTGAGCAGTATGTCCCTTGTTG
This sequence comes from Treponema sp., assembly GCA_031254365.1. GTDB lineage: Bacteria > Spirochaetota > Spirochaetia > Treponematales > Breznakiellaceae > WQXQ01. The sequence goes on from JAIRUN010000122.1 coordinate 2,060, forward strand.
CCTCAATATTGATTCGGGCGCTGGCAGGGTTAAAAAAAGCGTCCGATGCCAGGGTAATTACAATACCCCGCTCATCATGGGTTACGCGAATTTTATTGGAACGAATCTCAGGTGAAAAAACGCTTATCGCTTTGCGTACGGCCGTGCCGAGGAATTTCCCCTTGTCCATGGAGGGAAGCTGCATGATCGTGTTACCCAGATCAGCACTGCGTCCTGCCGAGAGGGTAAGGCCCCCGGGCAGGGCGCCGATGCCCCCGGTGCGCATTGATTCGGAAATCGCGTCCAGTTGGGCCTGGGTAACGTCATCGGGGTTGAACATAATGACAAAGAAACAGAGACATAAAGTGATCATGTCCGCATAGGTATTTATCCAATCATTATTTACACCTAACGATTCTCTTTTCTTCTTCGCCATTCTGTTTAATCCTTAAGAATATCTTTTTCAAGTACCTTCCGTGTGTCCGGGTCAAGATAGGCAAGTAACTTCAGCGCGAGGATACGGGTATTATCACCGGCCTGGATCGAAAGAACTCCCTCAATGATCATTTCCTTTACGGAGCTTTCCTGTATATCCTGATTTCTCAGTTTTGTTGACCATGGCAATACCGTCGTGTTGGCAAGTATTGAGCCGTAGAGTGTCGTTATAAGAGCCATAGCCATGTTAGGACCGATGGCTGATTTATCTTCAAGGTTCGCGAGCATATTGATAAGACCGATAACCGTTCCCATCATTCCATAAGCGGGAGAGAAGGACGCCCACATAATAAGCATTTGCATTTTTGAGCTGTGACGCGACTGCATCTGGGATAATTCCAGTTCCATTAAATCTCTGATAATTGCCGCGTCTGTACCGTCTACAACAAGGCGCAGTCCCTTTCTCATAAATTCATCTTCAAGGTCTTCAAGCTCTTCTTCCAAAGCCAGAAGCCCTTCACGGAGGGCTTTCTCGGAAAATGCTACCAGCTTTTGAATAATTCCCGCTTCGTTAAATGTAGGCATCTGAAAGGCGCGTCTGATAGCTCCAAAAACAGAAGTAACTTCGTTCATTTTTATAGTTATTACAACAGAGAAAAAAGAACCCATGATAACCAGCGCGAATGAAGGCAGGTTTAAAAGACGTATAAGACCCATCATACCGGCAGTATTCAATGCGGTAAAAATAAGCATTCCGAAAGCGCCGGCTACACCGACGAGAGTTCCTATATTCATATATTTACTCCTGAATTACCATGGGG
>JAIRUN010000125.1 GCA_031254365.1 Treponema sp.
CACCGGCTATTTCGGTATTGGCAGCCAAATGAGGGGGAGTAATAACAGGGGGAAGTTCATCTCCCTCGTAATAAAAATCATCTGCCCATTCAGGTTCTGTTACAAAAGCCGGAGCCGGACTCGCGACACTCTCCATTTTAGGCTCTGTCAAAAACACAAAATCAGCCGGAGCGCGCGTCGAATCAGAAGCCTCGATCATTCTGATTCTGCCGGTGGATTGTTCCGGCAAACCAATCGCGTTAGCGGTGCTGCGGGAAATGGCCGCCAACAGGCTTGGGGTCTCAAGACCGGATATTACGGTGGCCCGCACGGTCTTGCCGTTCTCAATATTTATGATATCAACTATCGTGTTATTGGGAAACTTGTTAGTCGCCACATAATAATCAGTTTCAGGCAGTTCTCTCTCTGAAATAACCTTCGCTGAACCTTCAAACACCGAAGCGCCAGTAAGCAGCAGCGCCGCCGCTATACATAAACCAATCTTAACCTTCATATTTCATCCTTCCTTATCTTTAATATAAATGGGCTACCAGCCCCAACACGGTTTTTTTCAGAGCATCATATTCTTCCCGCGCGGGTCTGGGGGTATTATCCGAATACTGCTGCTCATAAATCAGGGTAAGGGGCGTGATTCTGAACAGGCGCAGGGAAACATTGTGAGGTTTTGCCAGCTCCATACCCCTGAGGGGAGAAAATTCCAGCAGGGCAATAATAAAAAACTCGACACCCCCTTCCTGCGCCACCATAAATTCCCCTTCGGCTTCATCAGGCAGATCCCCTGCCGGCTTTTCAGGCAGCCGCATCATCGGGGCGTTGCTGACAATATGCCCCTGCTCAAAAAAAACATCAAAAAGTCCATTTTCCCAGTTGATTGAATGAGGGTTGGCCGGCGCCCGCGAAGGCAGACCGGTTTCTATAATCAAAAAAGAAACTGTTGCCGCATTCAGGGGAAAACCAACCAGGGCATAGAATAATAGTCCGTACAGAAGCCGCTTTCTGCTCATACATTTCTCCATTTCAATTATCGGCATTTCAGCCTGTAAAACTTGACCCTGGATGCCATTCGCCACTTGACCAAATATCCGCTTTTCGGTATATTGGTTCCTACTATACGATACGAGGAGGAGCGATGAGCGCCAGAATACGGCTCAAAAAGTTCGGAACCAAGAAACGCCCCTATTTCCGCATTGTGGTTATGGACAAGCGGGCGCCCCGGGACGGGAAAACGATTGAGGAATTGGGGTATTATCATCCCATTGAAACTGAGGACAAGCAGATTGTCTTTGACGCGGACAAGGCCAAGGTTTGGCTCGAAAAGGGCGCGACTGTTACCGATACAGTACGCAGAATTTTCAATAAAAAGAATCTCACCGTAAAATAAAGCAGCCGGACAAGGAATTATTATGGAAAAAGATCTGGTTGAATATATTGCGAAATCTCTGGTGGATGATCCTTCGCAGGTAAAAGTCAGCGTAGTAGAGGGTGAAAAATCCACCATTTTGGAACTCCGCGTGGCCGAAGAGGACATTGGCAAGGTAATTGGCAAACACGGACGCATTGCCAAGGCAATCAGGACAGTCCTCCTGGCTGCCGCTGCCAAGACCGGCAAGCATTTAATGCTGGAAATTCTTGACTGAAAGGTTTGTGGCCGGATTAGTTGGTTCGCCCTTTGGTCTCAAGGGTTTTGTAAAAGTCCGGCCCCTTTCGGGTGAAATCGAACATCTGATAAAACTCCAATCAGCAACAATCCGCCACAACGGAACAGAGCGTGTACTGGAAATTGCGGAAAGCGCAGCCGCTTCGCCCGGTATTGTAATGCGTTTTGCCGGTATTGACAGCCCTGAAGCGGCAAAAACCCTGAACGGCGCGGAATTGCTGGTGGATCGGGAACAGGCCAGCCCCTTGCAAGACGGCGAATTTTACATTGAGGACCTCAAAGGGCTGGCAGTCGAATCCGAAAGCGGCGGAATTCTGGGACATATCACTGATATTATAGAAAGCGGCAGCGGGGATCTTGCGGAAATCAGGCTTGTAAGCGGAGAATTAAAGCTGGTTCCCTTCCGGCAGGAGTTTTTTGCTGAGATCAGCCCTGAAAAAGGGCGGCTTATACTCAAGAACCTTTGGATTTTGGAATGAAATACACGGTTTTGACCTTATTCCCCGAAATAACTGATGCTTTTTTCGCCACTTCAATAATGGCAAAGGCAATACAGCGGGGTATTATCGAGTATCAGGCGATCAATATCCGGGATTTTGCCCTGGACAAGCACAAAACCTGTGATGACGCTCCTTATGGCGGCGGCCCTGGGATGCTCATGCTGCCTGAGCCGCTTGGTCGGGCTTTGGAAACAGCCAAAAATAGCGAGCGCCCTTCTCGTACCATTTATTTAAGCCCTTCCGGCAGGCCTTTTGATCAGGCCCTTGCCCGTGAACTTGCCGCAGAACAGGAACTTGTTTTGCTCTGCGGGCGTTACGAGGGTATTGATCAGCGGATAATAGATTTGTATATTGATGATGAAATCTCTGTGGGCGATTATGTGCTGTCATCCGGTGAAGTTGCGGCCTTGGCGATCATTGACGCAACCTACCGTCTGGTGGACGCGGTGATTACCCCCGAATCCCTTGAGGAAGAAAGTTTTTCCAATGGGCTTTTGGAGTATCCCCAGTATACACGCCCGGAGATTTATGATACACTTAAAGTTCCCGATGTGTTGCTTTCGGGACACCACGAAAACATTCGCAAGTGGCGTCTCCAGCAGCGGGTTGAAAAAACACTGCGTAACAGGCCGGACTTGATCCGGCAGGGCAGAGAAAAGGGACTTTTTAATAAGGAGATAAACAGCATCATAGACTGTTATGGTCTGGCTGAAGGAGATACAGAAAATGAACGAGATTAAGGCCATTGAGGCCGCCCAGATGAAATCCGAACCCGGCAATTTCAAAGTCGGGGATACTGTTAAGGTGCATTTCAAAATTATTGAAGGCAAAACCGAGCGGGTACAGATCTACGAAGGTCTGGTTATCGCCATGAAAAATGCCCGCGTTGGCAAAACTTTTACCGTTCGGAAAATTTCCTACGGCGTTGGCGTTGAGCGGGTATTCCCCCTGCACTCCCCCCGCATTGTAAAAGTCGAAGTGATGCGTCCCGGAAAAGTCCGGCGGGCAAAGCTGTACTATATCCGCGAAAAGATCGGCAAAGGCGCGAAGATCAAAGAACTTATTATCAAAAAAAGCGCCAGGGTTGGTAACAACCCGGTTCACCCGGTTGCAAGCAGCCAGACCGCGAGTAGTCCGGCTGTTGCCGCGGATCAGAACGCCGAAACCGCTCAAAGCTAACACATTGTGAAAATACCGGGACTTTCGGCCCCTGTTCCTGAAAAGCCGCTGCAAGCTCCGGTACAAAACAATTCCTCATCAGTGAATACAGCGGCGGCTCGGCTTGGTTCCGCAGAATCGCCGCACAATGCCGCATCCCGTACACAACCGCAGGGGCTTCCAGCGCCAGCGCTTTCCTCGCTTTTGAAAACGCTGGGGCTTCCGGCTGACCGGCTTTCCGCTTCAATTATTTCATTTGCGAGATTTTTCTCCCTTCCGCTTGAGCCGGGTCTGCTGGCGAAAGTCCGGCAGCAGGCGCACTTGCCAGGTCAAGCAAGTATGCCGGGGCAGGCGGAACATCCGGCGCAAACCCCGGCAGGCCGCGGAATGGGGCTTGAGCCGTCTGCCGGGGCGATCCTCAGAAGCCGGGAAATGCTGTCCCTGGGGGCAGTGGCCGCCGCGGACAAGGGCGTGGAACTGAGCGAAAAAGCCCTTGCGGAATACGCCGCGGCGATTGACCCTGACCAGGGGGGCGGGCAAAACGCCGAAGGCCGCAAAAAGGAACAACACAACAAGAACCAGGATGACAAAAAAGCGGATAAACAAGCGCCTTTGGAACTATCCCCGGTACAGCTAAAAGAACTATTCCTTGAATCCGCTGAAAAAACTCCCCTGCTTGATATATTAAACCGGCTTCCCGGCAAAAACGGGCAGCGCTGGCTGGTTTTTCCGTTCAGTTTTACCGAAAACGGGTCGGAATACCGGGTTGCCCTGAAAATACTGCTTGCCGGAGAAATGGCGGGAACGGCGTATCCGGCTCAGCGGCCGGTGAACCGGCTGAGCCTTGATATTGTTAAATCCGGCGAGACCTATCAGCGCTGGCTATTTGTCATGGATTCAGCGGGTGAAACACAGCGGCTGCAACTGTATCTTCAGCCTGTGCGTCCAAAAGCGCGGCAACGGCTTGTACGGGAACTGTCGCGGCGGCTGGGACTGCCGCCTGAGCGCGTTTTGGTTCATGACGGGGAATTTTCAGGGGAATTTCCCTTCGCCCCGGACAGCCGGAATGAGCCATTATGCCCCATAGATGAGACGGTATGATATGGAAAAGATAAAAATCGCTTCCGCCATCGGGTATTCGCCGGAAGACGCCGCCCCCCGGCTCCTTGCATCAGGCAGGGGCAAAACAGCGGAGCGGATCATTGCCATTGCCGAAGAAGCGGGCGTTGCCGTGGTTGAAGAAAGCGCGCTGGCAACAATGCTGGATGCGGGGGTACAACCCGGCGGCCTTATTCCGGTGTGGTGCTGGGAAGCCACGGCGAAAATTCTCGCCTTTGTGCGCACTGAGCTGGCATTAAAGTAATCCTGATTTTTTCTCGTCATTTTTTCCCCAATTTTGAAACATTCTCATTTGGTGATTGCCAAAAAAATTCTTATATTATAAACGAGGGTAAACTAATGAATATAGATGAAAACCACAATATCATGCTGCCTGTAAGCGAAGATCATGAAAATGACGCTTCATATCTCGGCTATATGGACATGATTAAGCGGCTTGACCAATTCTTCCTCTTCATTGGCAGTAAAATCCCCGCAGACAACAGCATTATTGAAAACATCTGCACCGTGATACTCCAGGGTGTCAGGGAGCAGCGGGAAAAATACATTGGTTTTATACTTGGCGGGGAAGTAGACGGGTATAAAACAGCAAAAAGTTCCGTTAATACGGCTATTCTTTCGGCCGCTATCGCGCTGGGACTCGATCTTCCCTATCATAAAATTGTACAGATTATTACCGGAGCCCTGCTCCATGATGTAGGAATGCTCCGGCTGCCCGTTGAAATTATTAATAAACGTGGCAGTTTGACCGATACGGAGCGGCAGAGAATGGAGAACCATCCCCTGCTTGCCTATAATATAGTTACCAAAGAACTTCTACTGGCTGACGAAGTGGGTATTGTTGTTCTTCAGCACCACGAGCGCTGGGACGCTAAGGGCTATCCTCGCCGTATCGGGGGAGAGGCCATTGAAATAGGTGCACGGATTGTATCTGTAGCGGATGCTTTTGAGGCCATGGTCAGCCAAAAACCATACCGGAATTCGATGATAGGCCACGAGGCCATGAAGAACCTGCTTGCCGATAATTCCCGGCGCTTTGATCCCAATGTACTCAAGGCTTTTGTAAAAATTACGGGGCTGCACCCTATCGGCTCCATTGTACAGCTCAACAACGGAGTGCTTGCCAGAGTAGTCGAAATCCGGGGAGAAGCTCCCTTGAGGCCGACAATTCAGGTTTTGGCAGATGAGGGGAAAACCATAGACCTTCTGACCGAAAAGAGCCTTTTTATCGCAAAAGCGATGAATGCCAAAGAACTTGGCTGCCAGCACCCATAGCTCCGGCAAAGGCCGGGAGGGTGAAGATCGCGCCGCGGCAGCGCTGGAAGCCGCGGGAATGACCATTGTCGCAAGAAACTTCCGTTCCCCGCAGGGAGAGGTGGATATTGTCGCCCTGGATGGGGAAACTCTTGTTTTTGTCGAGGTAAAAGCCTGGTCCAGCTATGGTATCGAAAATCTGTCGTACAGTCTGGATCTGAAAAAACAGCGCCGAATCATAGAAACAGCTAAGTATTTCCTTTCGATACATCGAAAATATAAGGGGAGAGCTGTTCGCTTTGACGTTATTTTTGCCGGCAAGGATGCCCTTACCCATCTTGCATCGGCCTTTATGGAGAGTGTATGATGATGGAACAGTCCGTAAGTTCCACAAAACTGGAACAGTTGCGGAATCGCATAAACGATGAAAATTACCTGCATTCAGCGATTCAGCGGATTGCTATGGTACTGAGTAACGAATTAATGGAAATGTCCCAGGGAGAGGCATATAATGAGCGGCAGCGGAAAAGGCGGAGATAACCGGGGTAGCAGGAGACGGCCGTTTAGACGCCGGGAGCGGGATAATAACTGGCAGGATTCCCCCAAAGGCGAGAGTAAAAAAACAGCGGAAACGCCGCAAATTTTAGAAGGAAAAATTGAAAAAAGACGGGGCGGTCTGTATGAGCGACCACGCTGGATAGCGCCGAAACTGCCCACTGAGCCATTGCCTTCCGCCAACTGCGCATGGTGCGGCGAACCTATCAAAGACATTTCAACAGCCCTGTCTGAATCAGGCAGCGGAAGGCCGGTTCATTTTGAATGTGTGCTTGCCAAAATCAGCGAAAATGAAACACTGGAGCCGGGAGACGCGATCAGTTACATAGGCGGCGGCCGTTTTGGTATAATTCATTTTAATAACCCTGCGAACACAAAAGATTTCAACATAAAAAGAATTTTCGAGTGGGAGAACAAGGAAAATAATGCTGACTGGCGCAGGTCAATCAGCGAGCATTTTTCGGTAACCTGAGGCCAAGCGAGGAAAAATATGATCGGTATTATTGGCGCAATGGAAGATGAAGTATCTCTTCTGCGAAAATCTCTGGAAACGGCTGAGCTTCTGAAAATCGGAGAATTTGAATTCCATTCGGGGAAGCTGGAGGGAAAACCGGTGGTTCTGCTGCGCTGCGGCATCGGCAAGGTTAACGCGGCAGTAGGCTGCGCCCTGCTTATTCATACTTTTAAGCCGGATTTTGTGGTCAACACCGGTTCAGCCGGCGGCATTGATCCTGCCCTGCATTTTGGCGATGCAATCATTTCTACCGGTCTGGTATATCACGATGTTGATGTTACCGCTTTTAACTATGCGCCCGGCCAGCTTCCGGGACAGCCGCAAATTTTTCCCATAGAAGAATCCCTTATTATCCGCGCCGAGCAGGCAGTGGATGAACTCAAGCAGGAAAAACTCCTTCCTGAATCATTTAACCACTGCCGGGGCCTCATCGGTTCCGCCGATACCTTCATGCATAAACCGGAACACATCGCCGCGGTACGGCGTCTTTTTCCTGATATTACCGCGGTGGAAATGGAAGGGGCCGCCATCGCCCAGTGCTGCCGTCTGTTTTCCGTTCCCGCATTGGTGATCCGCGCTCTTTCAGACATCGCCGGAACTGAATCCCCGATGAAGTTCGATGAATTCCTGCCCCTTGCGTCCCGCCATTCCGCGGAGATTGTACGCAGAATTATCAGAAAAAGCTGACATATTTTTTATATATTCAGTTATAATGCTATAATAAACAGAGCATAGGGGGCATAGAAATGGACAAAATCGCCAGTTTTAAGGTTGATCATCTCCTGTTGAAACCTGGGGTGTTTGTTTCGCGGAAAGATAAATTCAAAGATACGGTTTTGACCACTTTTGATCTTCGTTTCAAGGAACCAAACAAAGAACCGGTAATGGATCAGCCGGCCCTGCACACGATTGAACATCTGGGAGCGACTTTTCTCCGTTCTCATGGCGAATGGGGTCAGCGGACTGTTTACTTTGGGCCAATGGGTTGCCGTACCGGTTTTTATGTAATTGTTGAAGGCGATCTGAATTCAGAAGATATACTTCCGCTGCTGCGGGAAATGCTGGACTGGGTGGAATCTTTTGAAGGCCCCATTCCCGGCGCTGCCGCCGAGGAGTGCGGCAACTGGCGCGATCAAAACATCGACATGGCTAAATGGGAATGCCGCCGCTACGCCTCTATCCTGCGCAGCCCCGGCAAAGAAAATCTGAACTATCCCGGCACACCAGTCTAAGCGGACGACGGGAGTCGAACCCGCGTCACGAGCTTGGGAAGCATTCAACCTGTTAAATCAGGCTGTATCACGCTATATCAGGATAATCGGAATTCTTGAGGTAATTCTTTATGGAATAAAGAATTATGCTTGTTTTGTGTATCTGCTTTTATCAGCGTTTATCATGTTGTAAGGTTTTGCCATGGCAAGGTTCTGAGGGGAAAATATCACTTTTAATGTCACTCGTGGTTAAAACTCCCCCGCGCGGATTTGAACCACGGACACAATAGAACCGCCCCGGACAGTTATTGCCTGTTTTTAGATACTGTTTCTTTGATTAAGAATTGCGTTTGCGGCGTCTTCTATTTCGTAATCGGCAAGGTGTTTTCCACGGTAACAGAATTCCTCAAGTTCGTTTTGCTTGAAGAAAAGCCGACCGCCTGTTGGCTTGTGGTACGGTATTTTTTTCCAATGCACGAGTTTATAGATGTAGGAACGCGAAAAGCCGGTTAACTCCATCGCGTCTTTCAGGGTCAATGGTTTTGGAAATGCCAGTGTGTCTTTTTCAGCCATAAGTTTAATCTCCTTCTTGGGTGGTTTTTGTCCGGGGCGGGTTCAATATGTTTATTCTAACCCAAGCGTATGCGGGAACACACCAGCAGTTTTACTTGCGGGGCTTGCTCCCTATCAGCGTGATATTCATGTTTACCTGGTATCGCGCCTTGGGGTTTTCCGTGTTGACTATTTTCCCAATGCCAAAATATCCCTTGCTTCCCGTTGTAAAATCCCTCGGCATGGCGTGAATAATGCCCCATGTCTTGCCCTCGTGTTTAATCTCCACTGTTAAAAAATCCGGTGCTTTTTCGTCTGTCATGCTTTCAATCTCCTTCCTGTTGTTCAATGTCCTTTATGTGATCCAGCGCAAGCCGGAAAGCGTCAATCTGCCCGGCAGTATAGCCCCGGACAAAATCCCCGCT
>JAIRUN010000161.1 GCA_031254365.1 Treponema sp.
TACTTTATTGTGAATCTCACCGGATAGCGATAGCGCGCGGAAACCGGTTCGCCGTTTGCGAGGGCAGGAACGCCTCTCAAGCCGGAAAAGGCCCGGATTGCCGCTTCTCCAAATCCCCGATCTTTCGGGTCTTCAAGCAATACGCTTATTCTCTGCACTATCCCGTTCTTGTCTACAAACAGTTCCAGAATGACCCGGCCCTCTATACCGGAACGCTGGGCAATAGGCGGATAAACCAGAGCCGCGTAAATTTCCCTTTCATCAAATCTCGGAGCTTCGGAAACCCGGTGCATGGGAATGTAATCGTCCCATGTTGGAACAACAACCGTTGTTGGAGGGGTAATAATGCCGTGAGCGACAATGGTCTGCAGCGGCGGCGTATCGGTTTCGATCAGGGTTTCAGCAATAGCTTCAACCTGGGGTAATTCTTCCTCTTCGGGAGGCGGCGGCGGCGCTTCCTCAAGATCGGTCAATTTCATGACGCGGGCGTTTTCCAGTTCTTCCTGGCTTATGGTGTTTACGTTAAAGGCGGCAAAAAAAATCAATACGATGTGAATTGCAGTGACAACGATTACCAGTATGAGCCGTAGAAGCCGTTCATTCAGCATTGCGTACCACAAAACTGACAACCCGGTATTGGAGAACCTGCATAATCTCCAGGGCTGCGTTTATTTTTTCGTAAGGGGTATTCCGGTCGGCAATAATATGTACCCGCGTGTCAGGCGCGGTACGGTACAGGCGGGATATTTCCTGCTCAAAGGCCAAAAGATTTGAGTCAATCCCGTTAAGGTAAACGCCGCCGTCCCGGTCTATCCACACTTCAAGATTTTTTTCGGATGCTGTGCGCAATGCGGTTTTTGCTTCGGGGTAATCAATCTTTACTTCCACACGGTAATTGATAAGGGCAACGAGCATAATAAAAATCAACAGGAGAAAGGCGATGTCAGACAATGAATTGGTAGAAACGGAAAAACCCCTGCCCTTCCTGCGATTCAACTTCATAACGGAGCGTCCTTCTTCATGGAAAACGAAAATGAATCAATCTTTAAGTCCTGCACGAGTTCCACAAAAGACACAATGGGCTGCCATTGGGTTTGGGGATCAATACTGAGCATTACGGCAAGATTGGGGTTGGCCCCCCGCGCGGACGAAATCAATTTTTCCGCTGCCCCAATACTGATGGTCTCCGCTTCATGTCTGATGTTCCCTTCACCGTCTATCTCAAAACGGATCAAATCGTCTTTCAGAATCAGACGGGCGGAATCCTTTCCGGGCAGATTCATCAAAAAGCCCGTGTTGACATTAAACCCGGCAATGACCAGAAAATAAATAATCAGGAGGAAGGCCATGTCGCTTGACGCGCTGGATTCCAGAAAGCCGGGCTTTTCTTTGTGTTTCAGTTTCATGGCGTTTTTTCAGAGGAACGGATGTCGGCTATATTGGCGATGAGGACGGAACAGGTTCCTTCAACATTGGAGGTAAATCGGTCGACGATACTGCTGAGGATGGAATGGGAAACCATGGCGATAATCGCCACTATCAGTCCGTACACGGTAGTGACGAGCGCCTCGTAAATGCCCCCGGCGACGATCTGGGCATTGACCTCGGTAGCTTCGGCAATGGAGCGGAATGCCCCGATCATGCCGGTGACGGTTCCCAAAAAGCCAGTCAGGGGGCCCAGCGACCCCATGGCTACCAGAAAGTTAAAGCCCTTTTCAAGTGAGTTGATGCAGTCCGTGGCTTCGATTTCAACGGCCTTTTCGGTCAGATGTTCGTTAAAGGCCCCTTTTTCCGGTGAGGCGCGTTTGACCAGGGCGCTAAGGATCCGCGCCCCCATGCGCCGCTGACTTTGGCCGGAAAGGTATTCAGCCGCCCCCTTGTAATCATTGTCCGCCACGAGCTGCGCGACCTGTGCGCCCAGATCATCAATCCGCAAATTGTGGTATATGAGATAGATGATCCTCTCAAGGCTAATGGCAATGGCGACAATGGAGAACGCCGTCAGGGGCCACATACAGACCCCCCCCATCCTGAACAATTCTAACAATGAAAATGAAGCGGTCCCGGTATCCATTGATTCCCCCTTGTTTTTCGTTATGTATTAAAATACACAAATCTTTCTTAATACTCAAGGTACTGTATTAACCATTTTCGATTAAGGCCCGCTCAATCGCGCCGATAAGCGAATCCGGAGTTGAGGCCCCGGCCGCGAGACCCACGGTTTCAAAAGCGGCAAAACTAGCGGGTATATCCGCCTGAGTTTCCACGAGCGCACAGGGCTTGCCCGCCGCTTCCGCGATTGCAAGCAGACGGCGGGTGTTGGCGGAATCTTTGCCTCCGGCGATGACAACAGCATCTGCCTTGTCCAGCAATTTCCGCAGGCTGTCCTGCCGTTCTCTGGTGGCGGCGCAGATGGTTTGAACAATTTCAAGAGCGGGGAAATAACGGGTGATAGCTTCGCCAATAGCTTGGTATTCTACCGCTGAAATGGTGGTCTGCCCGATAAGGGCTGTTTTTACATTGCTGTCTTGCGCGTACAGTGCGGCCGCGGCTTTCTCCGCTTCGGCGGCATCACCAGTGATGATACAGCCAGAGGCATAGCCCTTGATGCTTAACATTTCCGCATGCCCCGCTTCCCCTGCCAGAAAAAGCCGGTATCCGGCTTCAACAAGGGCCGCGGCTTTAAGCTGGCTGGCTTTAACTCTGGGGCAGGTAGCGTCAATTACTTTAGCGCCCCGCTCGCGCAGTTCCGCCTCAAGCTGCGGGTTGACTCCGTGGGCGCGGATAATAACAGAAGCGCCATTCAGGTTCTGGGGAAGGCGGCGCTCATCAAGCATTTCCACACCTTGAGCTTTCAGTTCATCAAGCACTTGTGGATTGTGGATCAGGGGCCCAAGTGTATAAACCTTATTCGCCGCAGATTGCACCGCTTGCTTGCAAGCCGCTTGCTTGCAAGCCGCTTGCCTGCAAGCCGCTTGCCTGCAAGCGATTTCTCGGCAGGCGAACTCAACCGCCCGCCTGACCCCCATGCAGAAGCCCAATACTTCCGCGCGAATTACTTTCATAAAAATTTGATAGATAGTGGCTAGCGGCTTTAAACCACTAACCACTGATCCTAAGCCTTGACAGGCGGGCTTACCGGCACGATAAGTTTCCGCTTCTCCCGTTTGACTTTCTCTCTTTCCCAGAGATTCACAAAGCCGGAAGCAATAAACATTGTAGTGTATACACCGGAAGTCATACCGATCATCAAACAAAGGGCAAAATCTTTCATGGAACCGGTGGTAAAGATGAACAGAGACAGTACCGCAAGCATGGTTGACAACGTGGTGATAATAGTTCTGCCAAGCGTTGCGGTCAGCGAGATGTTCAGCACATTGACAAACGATTCATCAGGAAAAATGCGAAGGCTTTCCCTGACCCGGTCAAAAACGACGATAGTGTTATTGGTCGAGTAACCGACTATTGTCAGAATCGCCGCGATGGTGGTGGTGTTGAATTCCATGCCGCTCCACACAACAAAACCTACAATGACAAGACCGTCATGAATTATACCGAGTACCAAACCAATACCATATTGCGGCTTGAAACGAATGGTTACATATATCAGCATTACCAGCAGAGTAAGGCCGATCAAAATCCCCGCCTGATCGGTGAGGTTCTTTGAGAAGCGGGAACCCACATAATCGGAACGGAGTACCACTACTTCGCCTGTGCCAAAATATCCCTCCAGCGCGCTGATGACTCTTTCAGAGGGAACACTCTCCCCTCCTTCATCCTGTTTGTCTTCCACCCGGAGCATAAAGTGTCGATCCTTGGGCTGTCCCAGACTTTGTACGGCAACACTCTGTCCAATACCGGCCAAAGCCTCGCGCACTGTTTCTATTCTGATTTCAGAGCTCTGCGGATCAAGGTAATGCACTACATAGGGATTGCTTCCCAACTGTGGATGCCCTTGAGCGCTGTAAATCAGCCACGTTGAACTGATCGATCCGGAAGCATTAAGACTGACATCAATTCCTTCTACCTGAGAACCCAGAGCATCGCAAAGAGCGCCGACAGTCCTGTATTCGCTGAAAGAAAAGGTGACGGTTCGCGCCTCAATGCCCGCGCCGGACAGAACGATATACAGGCCGCCGCGATCAAAAAAAATGCTCGCGTTGCCCGCGCCGGACCATGTAAGGTTGAAGGCAGTGGGGGCAAACTGGACTTCCTGTATCAGACCGGCCTGAAAATCCACGCCGAGATTAAAGCCCTTAACGATATACCCGGTAATTCCGGTAATGGCAAGCATACTGGAAAAAATCGCCGCCGGAAGAAATAATTTGGAAAACCGAATTATTTTTTTCATTTGATCCCCCCTGCGGCTGCGGCTTCGACCTTCAAGCGGGACCAGCTTATCGAAACATTTTTGCTGTGCATCACATCCGTGCCAAAGTCAAATATCAGCCGGGAAACAAACAGGGCCGTGAACACCGAGGAGAATACCCCGACAGCAAGGGTTACCGCAAATCCCTGAATGGGACCGGAACCAAGCTGCGAAAGAAACAGAGCGGCGATAAACGTAGTAATGTTTGAGTCCATAACCGCCCAGAACGCCTTGTCAAAACCAGCTTCAACAGCGGCCTTTCTGCCCTTGCCCAGACGCAGTTCTTCTTTCATGCGCTCAAAGATGATTACGCTCGCGTCTGTCGCCATACCAATGGTCAGAATAAAACCCGCAATACTTGGCAGAGTCAACGTAAAGCTAAACGCGGAAAGAATACTGAACATAATATAGAAGTTAAGCAACTGGGCAACAACGGCATTAATCCCCGATACTCTGTAATAAAACAGCATAAAGATAAGAACCGCCGCAATACCGCCGAGCAGGGCGTACAAACCCTGAATGATCGTATCTTCGCCCATTGAAGCGCCGATACTCTGCTGACTGGCAACTTCCAGTTCCACGGGCAGGGCCGCGGTTCTGAGAGTCAGGGCGATATTGTTCGCCTCGTCCAGACCGAACCCGGTCAGCCGCACCGCGTCACGGATTGCCGTTTGAATCGTGGCCTGTGATTTTACCTTCTGATCAAGCACAATGGCCATCGGCTTTTTCACATTGGCCGAGGTAAGCCGGTAGAAAATCTCGCCGCCCTCACTGTCCAGCATAAACGTAACTTCCGGTTTGCCATCCAGACTGTTCCGCTCCACCACCGCGCTGCGGATATGATTCCCGTCAAGGCCCACTTCTCTTTTAACCGCGACATAGCTGAGGCTGCCGTTATCATTGCGGGTCTGCTCGTCCAGGCCGTAGCGATCCTTTACATATACGCCCAGAATCATTACATCCGCCGGCACTATCGTGGGATCAAGCAAATTTCCGTCATGGTCAAAAGTGGCGGCAGGACGGGCACTGTAGTAATTATTAAAGATTTCGGTAGCTTCGGTATCCACCATGTGAAAAGCCAGACTGCCTTTGCCCATGATGATGTCATTGATCCGCTCAGGATCAGCGCTGCCGGGAATCTCCACATAAATCTGATCCATGCCCTGCCGCCGGATCACCGGCTCGGTCAGGCCGAAGCGGTCAATGCGGCTGTTCAGCACTTCCAGCGCACGGTTGACCGCATCGCTGCGATCTTCTTCGTGCAAGGGGCGGCCCAGCTTTTCCTGTAATGCGTTCATGTCAGCCTGTAGTACAATACTCAAGCCGCCTGAAAGGTCAAGACCAAGCTGCACCGCGCTCTTTTGCAGATCCTTCAGGTTGAATATTTCGTCCCGGTGCCTGGTCTCAATGGCATCCAATGCTTCCCTTCTGCTTCCAAAAGCGGAAAGCACAGTCCTGGCATCCCATCTTTCCGGGGCAGACTGCTTGCTATTTTTGTAAATCTTTTTCGCCTGCGCGGTAATAAAGGAAAGATCTTCGGGAACATCCCCGCCTTCCTGCGCAATCGTGATCAGGCGCTGCAAATCCGCCTGCGCGGTCCGCGAAGCATGGACCTTGATCTGTTCACGGGATTCCAGAGCCAGCGACTGCTGATCCCGCGGAATCAGAAAATACCAGCGAATAGTCGGCCAGAGAAATACAAAACAAATCGCCATTATCGCCATGATAATGATGAACCGGTAACGTTTACTCATATCATTACTCCAGGAAAATTATTTTTCTTCAGCGCCGCTGTTTTCAGCATCCTTGTCATCTTCGATCTTTTCGGTCTTGTCTTCTTTTGCCGCATTCGAAATACCGGAGACAGCGTTGCGGTTGAATTCGATCTTGGTGTTTTCGTCAACTTTTACGATGACCGTTTGTTCGCGCACAGTCTGAATGGTCCCGTGAATTCCGCCGATAGTAACCACTTTGTCGCCTTTTTTCAGGGCCGCCAGCATTTTCTGGGTTTCCTTCTGCTTTTTGTTCTGGGGACGGATTATCAGGAAATAGAAAATAGCGATAATCGCTATAAAGGGAAGAAATGACATCAAAGCGCCGCCGCTGCCTTGAGCACCTTCAGCGCCTTGCGGGGTTGCCATGAGCAAGTGAAAAACAAATGAATTCATAAAACATCCTTATATAAGACAAAATATTGAAGGGTTTTCAAAGAATCCTGTGAAAACACCGTCTGAACTATCAGATTAGCATAAAAGAAACGGATAATACAAGAGGCTGTTTAGGAATTTTATACTTGCCGGGACTAGCCGCTCACCCTATAATAAATTCATGAATATGCTCAACAGATTTTCGTTAAGCGCCGGAATTGGCGGCATTTTGGTATTTTGCGCCGCGGGAACGCTGTTTGCGGGCCCTGGGGATTCAGCGCTGGGTAACGGGCTTTTTGCCCGAATCAGCACTGACCGGGGCGATATTGTGGTGCGTCTGGAATTCCAGCAAACGCCGCTTACGGTCTGCAATTTTGTGGCGCTGGCGGAAGGCAAAATGAACGCCGCCAGAGGCAGACGCTATTATGACGGCCTTACCTTTCACCGGGTTGTTGAGAATTTTATGATTCAGGGCGGCGATCCTCTTGGAAATGGACAAGGGGGGCCGGGCTACCGTTTCCCCGATGAGATCGTTCCCGCTTTGAAACACGACAGGCCGGGAGTGCTGTCCATGGCTAATGCCGGACCCGGAACCAACGGCAGCCAGTTCTTTATCACCCATGTGGCCACCCCTCATCTGGACGGCAAACACACTGTATTCGGCAGGGTGGTAGAAGGCCAAAATGTAGTAAATGCGATCAGGCAAGGCGACCGGATCAGAAGCATTACGATAATCCGCAACGGGCCATTGGCAACCGCTTTCAAGGCGGATCAGGCGGCCTTTGACGCGCTGCTGGCTGAAAGAAACGCCGCTGTTGCCGCGAACCTCAGAGCCCAGCGCGATGCGGACATTGCCCAGATCAGGGCAAAGTATCCCAATGCCGTGGAAACAGCTTCGGGAATTCACTACATCATTCAAAGAGAGGGAACCGGAGCCAAGCCAATAGCAGGCAGAACAGTCAGGGTAAACTATAAAGGTTCGCTCCTTTCCGGCAGAGTGTTTGACAGTTCCGATCTTCAGGGCCGTCCGCTGGAATTTCCGGCCGGCGTTGGCAGAGTGATCAAGGGCTGGGATGAAATGATTCTGGACATGAAAACCGGCGAGAAGCGGCTGGCGATCATTCCGCCGGAGCTTGCCTATGGCGATCAGGAAGTGGGCGGCGGCGTTATTCCCGCCAACAGTTTCCTTGTCTTTGAAATGGAACTGATCGGCATACGGTAGGTGAACGGGTATCTGTTTAGGCGAGAATCCCTAAATCTGCGAAAAATTGGATATTCTCACATCTCCGTCAGGAAACCGGGCGATAACTTCCAGATCGCCGCCCATGGCCTTGATATGGCTTCGCAGGGTTGAAATATACATATCGGTCCGTTTTTCCAATTTTGCTATAGCCGGCTGCTGAATATGTAATGCTTCGGCCAGCATCTGCTGGGAAAGGCCGCGGGCGTTTCTCAGCTCATTCAGCGGCATCTCGGCCAGAGCTTTGGCAACTTCTTGCTTAACCCATTCCCTAGACTCCGGACTCATTTTTGCTTCCAGTTCTGAAAATTTCTTAGTCATTGTTTCCCCCTCGAATTTCTTTCAGATAATTGTCATAAATTTTATCAGCTATAGGAACCATTACATCATAGAACCTGTCATCCCCTGTCTTATCACCACCGATAAGCAAGATCGCGGTACGTCTGGGATCAAAGACATAAAAAGTCCGCAGGGGCCGCCCCTCACATTGGCTCCGCAGTTCCCGCATTGAGCCATACCTCGAACCCTTCACCTCGGTGCTATGCGGGAAAGATAATGAGGGACCAGCATGGCTCAGCAGATTAACCGAATATGCTATTCGTTTATGCTCGGCTTCACTCAGAGTTTCCCACCACTCTGCAAACTCATCGGTATATTCAATTTCCCACATATTTATATTTTATTCCATCGAGGGAATAATATCAAGAGAAGTTTTTGACAGAAAAGAATTAAGGGTTCAGCCAAGACCGGGAATCGCCCTCCAGCCTTCAGCATCCTGCCTCAGGCTTCTGGGCCGCGTTTTTTGCTAAACCGGCATCCATGCCGTTTTACACGAAAAGCCATACGCACCTGCTATGGTTTTTCGTGCCGCAAAAAACGTTCGATTCCCGCATTTCTGATCATGGTAGCCTGTTTACCATTTCTATACATTCTTTGTTAGTGATATTTTTTCAGCCAAGACCGGGAATCGAACCCGGGACCTGCGCATTACGAGTGCGCCGCTCTGCCAACTGAGCCATCTTGGCCAAATATTAGCACCGCGTGAAGCGGTGTTAATTGAAAAAATGCGACAGGCCCAGGCGCAAGTTAATGCTCCTGTTACCTGAAATGTGGTACGGCTTTAGCCGTACCAACGCGCCGCTCTCCAAAAACGGCTTTAGGGGTCCCAGAGGGACCCACGTTAGCGCACCGCGTGAAGCGGTGTTAATTGAAAAAATGCGACAGGCCCCGCCCAAAAAACACACGCGAAACGTTGAGCGTGTCTATCCAAAACTGTAGCACGGCGTAGGCCAATTTAACAGCTATCGCTACAGTAAAATCCGAAGGGCCGCGGCGCAAGTTAATGCTCCTGTTACCTGAAATGTGGTACGGCTTTAGCCGTACCAACGCGCCGCTCTCCAAAAACGGCTAAGGTTCCTTGCGCACTCGTAATGTTCCAACAGCACTACGCTGGATTATATCCGCATTGAACAAAAAAATTCAAGGGAATGCCGTCAAACATCCCAGTAGTTCCCACTTTTCATTCTCTATGCTATGCTGGAAGCTCTGATTTCGGAGGCTTGATGAAGATAGGGATAGATACCTTTGCCTGTGATGGCGGCAAGTCCGGGGTAGGGGTTTA
>JAIRUN010000099.1 GCA_031254365.1 Treponema sp.
CCAATAAATAAACCAGTTTTTTCACCGTCCCTCCTACATCACCCTGAACAGTATTTCTTTATAGAGCGACACAAAATACGCTATTGCGTCGCTGATGAGGCTGAAAAAAACTACAAAAATAAACACCATCACTCCCATTCCGACAATGGTGAGCAGGCTGGAAAAAATTGTTTTGGCCAGAGAGTAATCATGAATCATCATCATGCCGGCCAGTATCAGTATACCCGTCCACAATGCCGAAAAGCCTGTCATGACCCAGTAAACCGCGCCTTCATCAAAGGTGATAAGCTGACTCAGCACGATCAGAGTGGCATTGATGAGTACGGAGGGAACCAGAGCGTATGCAACGGCCATATAAATTTCAAGCATCCGCCCCTTTCCGTCCATCAGGGTTGTGAGGCTCCAGTTCGCCACAGTCCACAGGAAAATCGGTAGCAGGATGCGTAAGCCCACGATTACCGCGTTAAAATATTCCATGTTTATCTTGATAAACTGGAAGTTGGTAAGCGTCAGGCGTAACACCTCCACTACTACCGCCGCAGCGACAATTACATTGGCTGCGGCCAGAGAACCGCGTTTCTCGTGGGTTAAATCCCAAAATCCGTCAAGGGGATGCGTTGCTGTATACATCGAAAATTTAAGGGTTTTACCCAGGTGCGTCCACCATTCTTTGCCGGGAAAATAATTCATTCTTCCAGGACCTCCCTGCGAATTTTAATGGCAATCTTGACTGCCTGCGGTACAAGTATAACGATCGCCAGAGCCAGAAGCATTTTCCACAGATTCTCTTCCATGAATTGTTTGCGGTATAACTGGAATGCCTTGCCATAACCTGCACGGAAATGCTTGAGCTTGTAGTACTTCATCGCTTTTTGGTATTCGCCCTGCCGGAGTGCCGCGCGGCCTATGCCGATATAGGCAGCATCGTAATTACCGTTCATTTTCAGCACTTCTTCCCATACCTCTGCGGAGGATTCGTAGCGGCCTGACTGGTATTCGCCCAGGGCTTCGTTTATCTTTGCCCCATAGCCGGTCAGATCAAAGCGGGTAAGGGATGCGGCTCTGGAATCCAGGGCATAGAGGGAATGTCCCATATTGGCAAGGGCAACCGGCTGTAAAAAACAGCCTTCGCGATTGCCGATACCGCCAAAGGCATACAGAAGATTCCCCTGAAAGTCATATAAGAAAATCCGGCCCCGTGTGCGATCTAGGCAGGCATAGGACTCATTATCCAGAGCCGCTACGTCAATAAATTTTGACGGACCGGATATACCTCCCGCGTTTCCATAGGCAAGGTCCCCTACCGGTTTCTCATATCCATTGCGGATCAAAATATCCTGCCCCATTGCGTTGAGCCGTCTGATCGGCTCCGTCTGGCCGCTTGAGTTGGTAACATAAATAAAACCTTCACGATCAAGGCACAGATTATTGTATTCAGTGGGAATAAACAGATCCAACCGCGCTCTTTGGGCCTGGGTCGAAAACAATTTCCATATATAGTCGATGATTTTGACCTTCACCTTGTTTCTGCCCATATAGCCGACAAACTCTCCGCGTCCGTCAAATTCTATCAACCCTTTGTTAATATTACGGGCCTGGACAAAGAGACGGTTCGCAAAATCCACAACGAGTTTGAGCGGCAGGAATTCCGCCAATTCTCCGATGCTTTCGTCATTCGGTTTCACAATAGTAAAAACATGATTCCAGTTGCGGTCCAGTTTAAGTATCCGCTGATTATTGGTGTCGGCAATATACAGGTAACCGTCCCTTGCCTCAAAAATATCCATCGGATATCTGAACTGACTCTCCACACCGTCAATCATCACGGAAGACACCACCGATACAAGCGAAAAATTTCCGTCTTCCTGTACCTCAAGCAGTATTATCCGGTTATTGCCCGAATCGCAGATATATACCCGGTTGTCCCTTATAAAAAGCCCCTGAGGATCGCGGAAATTGCTTATGCCCAGCGATGTACCAAGAATGTACGCGCTTGAGCGGTAGGCATCGGGAGAAGTAACCTGCTCGTTCCAAAAATCATAATTGTAGGTGTAATTTGTCGGATCCGCAAAAGCGCACACCCCAAAAAATAAAAGCGCCAGCGATAGGCAGCAAATTTTTTGTTTCATTCTTTTATCCCCGAATTGGCCATTGTCTGCAGAATGTTACTCTGGGCCAGAATAAATGTCACCAGCGGAACAATCATCACAAAGAGCGTTACCGCAGCTCCTACACCGGTACGGGCAACGCCGCCCATTACAATCTGGGAAAGCGCATAGGGCAGGGTTTTAAGCTGTTCCGAATAAATAAAGTTTGAAGCCTGCGTGTTCCACAGGGCCTGCACGGAAAAAACCATCACTGTAAGCCATGCCGGTTTTATCATGGGCAGGATGATCACCAGAAAAATACGCCACTCCATTGCGCCATCTACTTTTGCCGCCTCAAGAAGCGTATTGGGGATGGTATCAATAAACTGCTTGAGCAGGAAGAAACCTATGGGCATGGCAAAGGCCGGTATGATAACCGACATATAGGTATCAATCCAGCCAAGTTTCGCCATCACAAGGTAGTTGGGAATGGCGGTAACATAACCGGAAAACATCAGGGTAATAATTACAATTTTGAAAAATGCGTTTGAACCGGGAAACTTGTATTTGGAAACTACAAAAGCGCCCATTGAGGCAACGATGATAAGGCCGACAGTTCCCACCGCGGTAATAAACACCGTATTAAAAATATAGCGGGAAAAAGTAACCCATGACTTGCTCATGATAACAAAAAGGTCCTGAAAGTTATTTAATGTCGGCTGACGCACCCAAAGCATGGGCGGGAACAGGAATATTTCATTCAGGGGTTTGAAAGCGTTGTTAATGGAGTAAACCAGCGGGTAAGCGAAGAACAGGCCGAAGATGGTAAGTATCACGAAAATAAAAGCATCGCCGCCGTAAGAACGGTTGAGCCGTCTGCCGCCTATCAGTTTTTTATATTTTTTAACCGTTTTCGCCATATCTGCTCCTTATGTTCCTACCCGGCGCAGCGCTTTTTGAATAAGCGCGTTACACAGAATCATCGTTAAAAACAACAGCGTGGCTATCGCGGAAGCGTAACCCATTTCAAAGCGGATAGAACCATAGTCAATAAGGTGATTCACCACGGTATGTACCGCATAGTCCGTACTTGGAAATCCCGCCAGTTGAATGGTAACATCCGCCACGCCGAAGGATTGGGTAATCGCCATGACCGCGCCGAACATCAACATACCCTTCATGTTGGGCAGGGTAATGTACCAGAGTTCCTGCCAGCGGTTTGAGATACCGTCCACAAGACCCGCCTCGTAGAGCGTTACGTCAATAGTGGAAAGTCCCGCGATAAAAGCAAGGAAGCCCGCTCCCAGACTCATCCAGAGAATTACAACAAGGATTACCGGCATCATATATTTGGGATCGGTGAGCCACAGTACCGGCTGATCGAGAATTCCCAAATTCATCAACAATCCGTTGATATAGCCGTAAGCGTCACCGGAAAATATAAGCGCCCAGATCATAAAGACTGAACCGGCTATTGACGGGGCGTAGAAAATCAGGGTAACAACGGCGCGGATGTAGCGGGGCAGCTCATTGATAAACCACGCAAAGAGAAAGGCCATTATGTACCCGACAGGGCCGGTAATCGCCGCCATGATTAAAGTGTTCTTCATTGCCTTGAGGAATACATCATCACCCAGAAGCAGATTGATATAATTCCGCAGACCGATAAATCTCGGCGCTTCAAGAATATTAAAATAGGTAAAACTGTAAAAAATCGAAACCACCAGCGGAGCAATAAAGAAAAGCGCGAAGACAATCGCATAGGGCGCAAGAAAAATATAGCAAATGCGGTTGCTTGAAATTTTTTTCAGCAAATTCGAGAAGGCTTTTTCCTTTTTTTGCATATAACTTTCAAATGACATTCCTTCCCCCTATTCCAGACCGAATTCCTTTCGTTTTTTTATCAACTCATCGTTAATCGTCAAACTGTAATCAAGCAGCGTTTCCCGCGTGTCCTCACCCTCATTCAAAATACGGCGCACCGCATTTACTATATGACGGCTCACGAAGTAGCCGCCCGGCACTTCAGGCGTACCCACTGTCCAGGCGCGCTGCGCATCCAGCACGGTCATTTGTTCCGAGCCCCAGGAAAGCCGTTTGAAAGCATCGTAATTTGCCGTGGCATAACGCGCCGCGGCTCCCATGATGCTCTCCATTTCCCGTCCAAAACGGAGCTGGGTATCAGAGCTGACCCACCATTTCAAAAACTCCCAGGTAACCTCAGGAATCTTTGAATTGGAAAAGATCATTGAAGCCATAGTTCCGGTCGGTATCGAACGGTCTATAGTGCCATCGCTCTGCCTGAGACCCGGCATCAGGGCAAAGCCCCACAAGCCGCGAATTTCGGGCGCAAAAACCTCAAGGGTATTAAAGTTGGTATAATCGGCAAAGGCCAGCGGCATTTCACCGGTACGGAAACGGTTAAGGAAGTCATAGACAACCGGTACTTTGTAGTGAGTGTAAAATTTGGTGTATAAATCAAAAGCCTCAATCGCGATCTCACTGTCCAATTTCGTACGGGAACCTTCCTCATTGTACAGTGTGCCCTTGCGCTGATACAAATGCGCCAGGAAGTTTGAAAAATCAGGCAGCACCGTATTCGCCACCGAAGGAAAGCCAACATTCATATTATTTTTTTGAATTATGGGCAGAATACTGATGACATCATCCCATGTCTGGGGAACGTCGATTTCAAGCTCTTCAAAAATATCCTTGCGATAGAACATTACATGGTAGTACTGGGTTTCCGGCAGACCGTACACTCCCCCTTGATAGTAAAAGGAAACCATTGTACTGGGGTTGAACTGCGATATAGTTTCTTCATAGCCGTCAAATTTGGAAATATCCACAGCGGCTTTGCGGACAGCATAATTCACCGGATCGCCCGGCCCTATAGTGAGCGCCGCATCCGGCCCCGTACCGGCTACCACCGCCGGCATGACCGCAACAGGGGCTACGAGTTTAACATTCACCCTGATCCCTGTTTGAGGAGTAAAGGTATCGTCAATCATCGCCTTGAGGATATTACTCTGATCACGTCCGGCAAGCATCCACACTTCAACTACATCAGAACCCTTGCGGTACACATCACCCAAATTGTTGTAGTCAACAAAGAACGATGCCATGAAGGAGCGGAACTCATGCGAGGCCGCAACGAAAAAATTCTCCCGTATGCGCGGCAGTTCCGCATTGGGGGCGCTTACCACTATAAAGTCAATATCAAGCTGGGACTGGGAAAGGGATATAAGGCTGTTGCCCAGGGAACTGATATTTCCCTTGAAGTTGGCCAGAGTTCTGGGAATTTTATCAGGCCGCCTGACAAAGAGTTCAAGCTGCCGCGCAAGAGTCAGCATACCGGCGGCCTCGGCGCTGCGTTCACCGGTATAGGCGGTCAGATCATCAACCAGCTTATACAGTATCTTGCTTTCAAGCGCCATTGCCGTAATGACTTCAGGATACACCACCTCAACGCGGTAATCGCTGTATATATCAGGTTCAGTGCCGGTCAATACCAGTATTTTGCGGTACACACTGTTGAGACGGAATATACTTTCTTCCATCGTGTTGAGTATTTCACCCATACCGCCAAGGGAAATCTGGAGCCGGAGCGTATGCTTGCCCGCAGTCAGGGGAAAAAGTATATCTTCTCCGTTATTGTCCTGAAGCGTAACAAGTTTCCATTTATTGTCGTATCTGAACGGAACCGCCTCAAGCTCCCTGCAGATGATATCCCCGTCTATCATGACAGCGCGGTTGGACACAAAACCACGATTGTAATTCTGCCGGCCTTTGATGGAGATACGGTACATTCCATTTTCCGGCACTTCGATTTCCCACTCTATCCACTGCCCTGCCAGATTCCAGTTTTGACCGCCGATCATATTGAGCCTGATCTGCGCCACGCTGGCCGGCTCTGTCGCACCGGAAGACCGATCATAAATCGCATACAGCGAAGGCTCGGAACGGCGCACAGATTGTTCGCCCTGCACCTTTTGCAAGAAGGAATTTCTGGTATTTTTGAACCGGTCTGTATTTATACCGGCCACATATTCACGATAGGATTTGGCGGGAACAGGGACTTTCAGGGAAAGCGCACGGATTGCCATCGGCTCATTAACCCCCTCAAGCCGGATGGTGTTGGCTCCCGCATGAAGATAGAATTCGTAGGGTTCAACAATATAACCCAAAGGATCCCTGAACAAAGCGCTTTCCCAGCGGGGCCGCTCAACCTGGGCAGGACGTATTTCGTTGCCCTGATTGTCAAACCTGACATTGCCCCCATCTCCCCAGACCCGCTGGAACACCAAACGCTCCGCGCCGAGGAATGGAGTTTCACCGTTAATCAGCAAATTCCGTTCAATTTTTATACCCCGTGACGCAAGGGGAAAATATTCAATATAGAGGTTATACCGGCCAGGCCGGTCAAGATTAACCGTGTATTCGACAAAACTCTGTTCTCCGGTTTGGAGAACCCTGTTTTCTCCTTCAAAAGAATTGCGCAGGGAAACACCCTCTGCGGTTCTCCAGGAAAAAATATCTATGGGAATGTCCCGCGTACCGGCAGGAACAGATACCCAGCGTTCCATATAGCGGACATAGGTATTGGTTCTGCCGCTGTCACCGCCGCTTAAATCAGCGCCCTGGTATTTTGTAATAAAGTTTTCATCCCGTTTGCCGGTGAACACAATAAGGGCAATCGCCGCGATAATAATTACTGTAAAAAGGCCCGGAACCTTTATGCGATTCCAGAAATATTTGAATGTCTTTCTTTCAGCTCCGGTGTCCATATCCGCCCCTTGCTCCTTTTTTGGCCTATATGCAAACAGGACCAATTACATTGGCCGCTTCGGTATCAAGCAACGCATTCCCCGGCATTACAAGCCCCTACTTGACCGCATTGATCATGGTACTGATCATGACAGCGGCTTCATCCGAAGCCGGCTGCCCCGTACGGCGGTCAAAAAGGCCGAATTTTTCTCCGCCTCCGGTAATGCCGCCATTGTCCCAATAAATGGGAACCAGGTTATATTTTTTGGCTGTGCTGAATACCCATGAAAGATACCCGCGGCGGGATTCCCGCGCTTCGTCTTCCCTTGCCTGATTACCAGGATACAACTGCAATACCGCTCCGCACTCCCCTATTATAACCGGAATATTCTTGTCTATGAATCGCTCCTTAAAGGGCGCAAAGTCTTTGTCGGTCTGTTGTTTTTCCGCGTCAGTTCCCCATCTGGAACGCGTACCGGCGATTCCAAATTCGTAAGGATCATAGTAGTGAAAACTTACGATCTGTTTACTGGGAGCGCTGTCATTGGGCAGCTTGAAGTAATCGGCAAGCGTATGCCTGACCGAGGTACAGTAGCCGGGGATCACCAAATACCGCTCCGCGTTATTACCGCCGGTTCCGCGTACAACATCGGTGAAGTATTGGTTCCACTCATTCAGAATTTCAAATTGAGGGAGCATCTGGGTAAAAAGGCTGTGCCCCCAGTTACCGTCATGTATTTCGTTGCATGACTCAAACATCAGCCAGTCGCCGTAATCTTTGAAATATTCAGCTATCTGCTTCCACACACGGACAAATTGGGAAGTTACTTCATAATACCCTTCACGGCTCTTGCGGGCCTTGTTTATTGAAAGCCAGCCTGAGTCCTCTGAGGGACTGGATGTTGCGCCGTCATGATGCAGGTTGATGATTACTTTGAGACCGGCATTGTTGGCCATTTCGACCACCTGGGAAACACGCCTCAGGCGGTTTTCCAGAATACGGTAATCCGGCCCATCGCCGATATGCCCCATCCATGTAACGGGAATACGGATTATATCAAATCCCGCTGCCTTGACCCCGTCCATTAAAGCCTGATTCGCGCGGGGGTTTCCCCAGCCGGTTTCCACTCCCTCGCCATTGATATGGGCGTCAAGGGTGTTTCCCAGATTCCAGCCGGCAAACAATTTTTCGGCCCTGAAATAATCAAGGGCGCTCATACCACTCATTGGCTCCGGCGGGGACTCTCTCACCGCATCCGGTCTCGCGGGGACATGATTAAGGTTTATAGTCAATGAGGGGCTGGCTGTTGATGATGAACAGGCAATGGCAAGCAGAGGC
>JAIRUN010000103.1 GCA_031254365.1 Treponema sp.
ACCAAAGCCCAGAGGACTCTGGTCATCTCGTCTCCATCAATCTCGGCAACCGGATTGCGCATTTGAATTCGTTCTGTCACGATGTTTCCTCTCTGAAGTCACAGTATACAGAAAAAAGAAAATTTATTGAATATGGCGCAGACCCGGCATTGAGCGCTTCGGATACGGCAACGGCTGCCTGGTATTCTGTAAATACAGAACACTAGCACCGCAACGCGGACTATATACTAGAATAAAAAAGGCAAATGCTGTTGCCCTACCCTATTCCTTCTTGACATAGTTCCAGATATCATAATAAAATCAAAAAAATGAACTACTTTCCTATGGGATTGGTTGTCAGCGTGTTGTCGCTGCTGCTGATTGTGACCTTTCTTTTGCTTCTAAAAAACATAAAACTCAATAAAAGACTTTTAGAAATAGCAAGTCATGACTCACTCACGGGTATTCTCACCAGACGCTATTTTATAGAATTTGGCTTAACACAAACTGACAGATCGTTGAGATTAAAAAAAGAATGTTTCCTCATTATGTTTGATTTGGATCATTTTAAGGTGGTAAATGATACTTACGGACATCAGGCGGGAGATCAAGTGCTCAAAGACATCACCCAAAGGGTAAAAAGCGCAATCCGGCCCTATGATTTGTTTGGCCGTTATGGCGGAGAGGAATTTGTAATACTGATGTTTGACACTGACAAAGCCAATACGATCTCTGCTACGGAACGCATCCGGCAGGCTGTGTGTAAAACGCCCGTGGAATTCGAGGGCAAACAAATATCAATTTCCGCCAGCTTTGGCATTGCCTTTGTTGCCCCGAAGAACGACATAGAAACAGCAATCAAACACGCGGACGAAGCTCTATATAGCGCAAAAGCAAAAGGCCGAAACACGGTTATTTTTTATGAGCAGCCCTAATCTTCTTCGGTGTCCTCGATATTATTAAATTCCTGTTGAGCGAATTCCGTAACTGTGGCTGCTTCAAGTTTTCGCCGTTCCAGAATCTCCTTCATGTATTCATCCAAATCCTGGCTGTCCTCGTCGAAGAGCTTAATGGCGCGATACCGCTTCATGCCCGTGCCTGCAGGTATTGGATGACCGATGATGATATTTTCCTTAAGGCCCCTGAGGTAGTCAGTACTGCCGGCAATGGCGGCATTGGTGAGTACACGGGTGGTTTCCTGAAAGCTCGCCGCCGAAAGGAACGAATCAATGTTAAGCGAAGCCTTGGTAATACCCTGGAACATTGGCTGGGCAATAGCGGGCTGACCGCCTTCGGCGATGACACGGGCGTTTTCCTCGTGGAAGCGGTATTTGTCCACCATTTGACCATAGATGAACTTGGTGTCGCCGACATGGCGAATCTCAACTTTGCGCATCATCTGGCGGATAATAACGCCGATGTGTTTGTCGTTAATCGTCACGCCCTGCAAGCGGTAAACCTGCTGTATCTCGTCCATCAGGTAACGCTGAAGGGTGCTTTCACCCAGAATACGCAGTACATCGTGGGGATTGGTTACGCCTACGCAGAGGGCTTCCCCCGCTTCCACGGTGTCGCCATCCCGGACAAGAAGCCTTCTCGTCATGGGGATCAGGTGGGAATATTCCTTGCCAAATGCGTCCTTGACGCTGATTTTCCGCTTGCCCTTGACAATACCCTGAAAATACACAGTACCGGAAATTTCCGCAAGCACTGCGGGGCTTTTGGGTTTGCGGGCTTCAAAAAGTTCGCTGACACGGGGAAGACCGGATGTAATGTCCATAGCGCGGGCGGATTCTTTGAGGGTCTTGGCAATGGTACGGCCAGCTCTGATTTTTTCGCCGTCCTCAACCTGAAGAATGGCCCCGCCGGGAAGATGATACGACGCAAGCTCGTTTTCATTATCATCTACAATATAAATACGGGGCTGCTTGGTCTCAAGCTGGAACTCGGTGATACGCTTTTCGGTGTTCCCCGTCTCTTCATCAATTTCTTCCTTGAGTGTGGTTCCCGGAATAATGTCCTCGTACTTAACGATTCCGCTCGCCTCGGCGATAATCGGATCGGAGAAAGGATCGAAGATCGCTATGGTTTTTTCCTTCCCTACAACAGCCCCTTTCATCACCTCAAAATCAGAACCGTTCCTGATTTCGATCTTCTGTTCCTGACCGATAAGGTACAGAGTCTTGTCAAGTATCATCGCATAGGCGATTTCCGGTGAAAGTATTTCTTTGTCATCCTGTCTGATGATCGGTTCACCGCGAATGATCCGCTGCCCGTCTTTGATGAGAACCTGCGATCCATTATCAAGTTTGTATTCCTTCATTACCTTATTGACCACCGCATACCCTTTGCGGGTAAAGAGCCAGTGACCGTTGGCAAGTTCCACATGAGCGCCTGTTACATCCCGAACATATACCGGATACTTGAGAACAATCCGGTTTTCTTCGCTTACTTTGGTAGCGACACCGCCGATATGGAATGTCCGCATGGTAAGCTGGGTTCCTGGCTGGCCGATAGACTGCGCGGCAATGGTTCCCACTGCCTCGCCAATGTCAACCGCACGGTTAGTAGCAAGATTTCTGCCGTAACAGCGGCGGCAAACGCCGTGTTTCGCCTCACAGGTCAATACAGTCCTGATCAGCACACTCTCAATTCCCGCAGCATCAATGGCCTCGGCAATCTCTGCGGTAACTTCCTCGTTCACATCAACAATAAGCTCGCCGGTGATGGGATGCTTTACCCGCTCCAGTGTATAGCGCCCGACAATACGCTCGCTCAGGGGCTGAACAATGTCCTCGCCGTCCTTAACCGCCGAGTAGAAAATTCCGTTGATAGTACCGCAGTCATCCTCGTTCACTACCACATCCTGGGCAATGTCAACGAGACGGCGGGTAAGGTAGCCTGCCTCGGCTGTTTTAAGCGCGGTGTCGGCCAGACCCTTGCGGGCTCCGTTAGTTGAAATAAAGAACTCAATAACCGAAAGTCCTTCCTTGAAATTTGAACGAATGGGCAGTTCAATGATGTCGCCGGAAGGTTTTGCCATAAGGCCGCGCATACCGGCAAGCTGGCGTATCTGGTTGCGGCTTCCGCGCGCCCCGGAGTTTGCCATCATGTAGATTGAATTAAAACCATCCCTGTCAGCTTCAAGAGTCTTCATCATAATATTGGTCAGGTCTTCGTTGGTCTTTGACCAAACCTCGACAACGCGGTTGTACCGCTCTTCCTGGGTGATGTGGCCCTGCCGCCACTGTTTCTGAATGGACTCAACTTCCTTGTTGGCCTTTTCAATCATCTCAGGCTTTTCTTTGGGAACTACAATATCGTCCACGCCGATAGTAGCGCCAAAAACTGTCGCATAACGGTAACCAGTAGACTTGATTGCGTCTAACATTCTCACCGTGATCCATGAACCTTTTTCGTTAAGCACATATTCAATCAGGGCCCGCAGCTCTTTATCTTTAAGCTCGTAGTTGATGAACGGAATCTCAGGGGGCAGCTCTTCGTTGAACACCAGCCGCCCGGCGCTGGTTTCAATAGTACCGTCTTCCGCGGGATTGACCGTACGGCCGGCCCTGTCCCAGATCGGAAATTTTATGGGCTTTATCCGGATAGCGGCCTCCATGTCCAGAGCTTTGCTTTCCACAGCCATCATGATTTCTTCGATGGTGGAGTAAAAGGGAACCCTGTCTCTGGTTTCCGCTTTGGAAGAACCCGGACGTTTGGCGTTCGGTTTTATTCTGGTGAGGAAGTTGATCCCCAGCACCATATCCTGTGAAGGGAATACAATGGTTTTGCCGTTGGCGGGGTTAAGCAGGTTCCGCGCACTGAGCATCAGCGTCCAGCACTCCATCTGCGCCGCCTGTGTCAAAGGAACGTGAACCGCCATCTGATCACCGTCAAAGTCCGCATTAAACGCATGACAAACCAGCGGATGCAGCTTGATCGCCTTGCCTTCCACCAGCACCGGCTCAAAAGCCTGAATACCCAGACGGTGCAAAGTAGGCGCGCGGTTGAGCAACACCGGATGTTCCTTCACCACTTCATCGAGGATGGCAAAAACCTCAGGGGTTTCCGCTTCTACCAGCATCTTGGCTTTTTTAATATTGTACACTACGTCCTTATCAACGAGTTTTTTCATGATGAAGGGCTTGAACAATTCCAGGGCCATTTTGGTGGGAAGTCCGCACTGCCACATCTTGAGTTCCGGCCCAACGGTAATTACCGAACGGCCCGAATAGTCAACACGCTTTCCCAAGAGGTTCTGGCGGAAACGGCCCTGCTTCCCTTTGAGCATATCGCTAATCGATTTGAGCGGCCGGTTTGATGAACCTTTCACCACTTTCTTTTTCTTGGAATTGTCAAACAGGGCATCCACCGCTTCCTGCAACATTCGCTTTTCATTGCGTATAATAATGTCCGGCGCATTGAGAATTTGCAGCCGTTTGAGACGGTTGTTCCGGTTGATCACCCGGCGGTACAGATCATTAAGATCGCTTGTCGCGAAACGCCCGCCGTCAAGCTGCACCATTGGCCGCAGTTCCGGCGGTATTACCGGAATCACATCAAGGATCATCCATTGGGGCTTGTTTTTGGAGTTGCGGAAATTTTCAACAATATCAATACGCTTTAAGAGCCGCTTGTCGCTTTTTGCGCCTTTCTCGATCATCTTGGCCCGCAATTCAGCGGCCATCTGATCCAGATTGAGGTTTTCCAGCAAGGTGCGGATTGCCTCGGCTCCCATGCCGGCGCTAAAGCCGCCGCCGTAGCGTTCCTGCGCATCGTAATATTCTTCCTCGGAGAGGAGCTGGCATTTTTTCAGATCAGTGTCGCCGGAATCAATGACCACATATTTTTCATAATACAGCACCGAGCGCAGGGCGTTCAGGGGAAGATCAAGGAGCAGACCCATGCGGCTGGGAACGGAACGGTAATACCAGATGTGGGAAACCGGAGCGGCCAGTTCAATATGGCCCATGCGTTCACGGCGAACTTTGAAGTGCGTTACTTCCACGCCGCAGCGGTCGCAGATAACGCCCTTGTAGCGAATCGACTTGAACTTTCCGCAGTAACATTCCCATTCTTTGGTGGTTCCGAAGATCCGCTCGCAGAACAGGCCGTCTTTTTCGGGCCTCAGAGTCCGGTAGTTGATCGTTTCCGGTTTTTTGACTTCCCCGTAAGACCATGCCCGGATCATTTCCGGTGAAGCCAACTGTATCATTATCGAATCAAAATCTTGAATATCCCGCATCCCTTATATCTCCTGTTATCAGAAATTGCTCTTCGACTTCGTTATCAATTCCTCATCCTTTTCAGTGAGGGGAATCTGATCACCTTTGGCATCAAGTATCGTTAAATCAAGCGCAAGACCCCGCAGTTCCTGTACCAGTACGTTAAACGATTCAGGAATCCCTGCGGTGGTGGAAGGCTCGCCCTTCACAATGGCCTCGTAAATTTTGGAACGTCCGGTCATGTCGTCAGACTTGATTGTCAGAAGTTCCTGCAAAGTATTGGCCGCGCCATAAGCCTCAAGCGCCCACACTTCCATTTCACCCAGACGCTGGCCGCCAAACTGAGCCTTGCCGCCAAGCGGCTGCTGGGTCACCAGCGAATAGGGGCCGGTGGAGCGGGCGTGCATCTTGTCATCCACGAGGTGGTGCAGCTTGAGGAAGTAGATCACCCCGCAGAAAATCTGATTCACAAAAGGCTCGCCGGTTCTGCCGTCATGCAGTACGGTCTTGCTCGTTACGGGCAAGCCGGCTTCTTTCAGTTTTTCCTCAATCTGATTTGTTGAGGGAGACTGAAACACCGGCGCTGAATACCATTCGTCCAGTGTGGAACCGGCCCAGCCAAGTTCAGTTTCCAGCAACTGCCCGATGTTCATACGGGAAGGAACGCCCAGCGGAGTCAGACAAATATCCAGCGGCGTGCCGTCTTCCATAAAGGGCATATCTTCTTCGGGGAGGATACGCGCTACAACACCTTTGTTTCCGTGGCGGCCCGCCATTTTATCTCCTTCGCGGAGTTTGCGTTTGGTAGCGATTAACACCTTTACCACTTCGTCAACGCCGGGGTTAAGATCATCACCTTCGGAGCGCTTGAGCCGCTGAATGTCAATGATTGTCCCGTCAATGCCGTGGGGAACCTTGAGTGAAGAATCCCGCACTTCTTTTGCCTTCTCACCGAAGATCGAATTAAGGAGTTTGAATTCCGGCGTTGTCTCGGTTTCACTTTTGGGCGTTACCTTGCCTACCAGAATATCGCCTGAACGGACTTTCGCGCCAATGCGGATAATACCTTCGCCGTCCAGATTGTCAAGACTCTTTTCATTTGTATTGGGAATATCACGGGTGATTTTTTCCGGCCCCAGTTTGGTCTCCCGGACTTCGGTGATAAATTCCTTGATGTGAATCGAAGTGAACATATCATCCTTTACTACCCGTTCCGAAATAAGAATCGAATCTTCGTAGTTGTAACCGTTCCAGGGCATAAATCCCACAAGGATGTTCCGGCCCAGCGCAAGCTCTCCGTTCTGGGTGGCCGGCCCGTCGGCGATTACCTGACCGGAAGTAATTTTTTCGCCCACTTTTACAATGGGCCGCTGATTGAAGCAGGTATCCTGATTGGTCCGCTGAAACTTCGCCAGCCGGTAAATATCATTGCCGTCTTCGTCAATCGCCGCCTGTACCGATGATTTGACTCCGCCGGGCTTATCGGGTTTTATCAGTATTTCCTGGGATGTTACCCGTACCGCCGTGCCGCTTCTGCGGGCCTTGACGAGTACGCCGGAATCATACGCGCATTTTCCTTCCATTCCAGTGCCAACACGCGGCGCTTCAGGAAAAACCAGCGGCACTGCCTGACGCTGCATATTGGAACCCATGAGCGCCCGGTTTGCGTCATCATGTTCCAGAAAGGGAATGAGCGAAGCTGATACCGAAATGATCTGCTTGGGCGACACGTCCATGTATTGAATATCCTCCGGCGCTCTGGATGTATAATCACCCTGACGGCGGCAGGAAACCTGATCTTCGGCAAATGAGCCGTTAGTGTGCAACCGGGCCGATGCCTGGGCGATGTAATAACGATCCTCGTCCATTGCGGAGAGATACTCAATGTCCCGCGTGGCGACTCCCTTGTCCACCTTGCGGTAGGGGCTTTCCAAAAAGCCGTAATCGTTAACACGGGTATAATTCGCCAGCGACACAATGAGTCCGATGTTCGGGCCTTCCGGCGTTTCAATGGGACACATTCTGCCGTAGTGGGTGTAATGCACATCGCGGACCTCAAAACCGGCCCGCTCGCGGGAAAGTCCGCCGGGGCCAAGCGCGTTGAGCCGCCGTTTGTGGGTCAGCTCCGCAAGCGGATTCACCTGATCCATAAACTGTGAAAGCTGGCTTGAGCCGAAAAATTCTTTTATCGCCGCGACTATGGGCTTGATCGAAATCAAATCCTGCGGCTTGATCGTATCGGTCTCTTTCAGACTCATCCGCTCTTTGGCGATCCGCTCCATGCGGCTGAACGCTGTTTTCATGGTGTTCGCCATGAGTTCGCCAACTGAGCGTATCCGCCGGTTGCCAAGATGATCAATATCATCAACATTTTCATCCCCCACATACACCTTGATAAGATGTTTCATGGTGGCGATGATGTCCTGCTTTGTCAGTGTATAATCCTCAAGCGGCGGCTTGAAATTAAATTTCTTGTTGAGTTTGTAGCGGCCCACTTTGCCAAGATCATAACGGCGGCTGGTGAAGAACATTCCCTGCAAGTCCTTCTCCGCCGCGTCAACCGTAATGGACTCGCCGGGCATCAGCACCGTGTACACGGCGATCAGGGCTTCGTCTTTTGGCGGTTCGTCCCGGTCACTTTCTTCTTTGAGGAATTTGATTTCCTCCCGCTCAAAACAGTTAAGGAGCATGGGCGAATTGAGCGAAGTCTCATCCTCAAAATTGATCAGTTCGATGGATTTGATTCCGTTAGCCAGCAGTTCGTCAACATTGTGAGGGTGAAGTTTTTCACCGGCACGGTACAGCTTTTTCATTCCGGCGTGTTCATCCGCGGACTTGTCGCCTTTTTGCTCCGCGGCCTCATCCTTGATCCATACCGCCTCGGCAAGCATTCTGCCGGAAATTTTCTCTCTGGCCTCGCGATCATCTTTGACCTTAAAAGTCTCGGTAGCGTAAAAAGCGCGGATAATTTCTTCGCGGCTGTTATAGCCCAGCGCACGCAGGAAGATCGTTCCCAGTATACGCTTTTTCCGGTCTATCTTGGCATAGATCAGCTCACGCTTCTGATCGATTTCAAATTCCAGCCAGCTTCCCCGGTAGGGAATTATGCGGGAAGAATAAAT
>JAIRUN010000189.1 GCA_031254365.1 Treponema sp.
CGTTGCGGCCAATGTATAGGGAACGCCCATGTTGCGCAGCGACCAGCACACCGATTGCGCGTAAACATTACGGTGTTCATACACCAGCACCTTTTTCTTCTCCGGCTCCTGTACTGCCGCAAACGCCGTATCGGAATCAAAACTCTGGGGAATGACCACTTTGAATTCGCTTCCCTTGCCGTATTCGCTTTTTACGCTGATGCTTCCGCCCATTGCCTCGCAGAGTTTTTTTGTAATGGCAAGCCCCAGGCCCGTGCCCTCAATACCGCGGTTCCTTTTGGTGTCAACCTGAACAAAATCACCAAAAAGTTTTGCCAAGTCTTCCGGCTTCATGCCTTTGCCGGAATCGGCAACAATGATTTCCAGCCATATCTGCTCTTTTTCACGCTTCTGCATAATAATTGATAAACTGACATGTCCTCTATCCGTGTACTTTGCCGCATTGGACAGCAGATTAAGCAGTACCTGCCTCAGCCGAACCTCATCCCCGGTAAGGTGATTGGGTATATTCCCGTCTATATTGGTAAAAAACCTGATAGGCTTTTCCGTTAGCCGCATACGGATAATGTTGACAGTATCGTTAACAAGAGACGCAAATATATAATTAACAGGAATAATTTCCATCTTTCCGGCCTCGATTTTTGAAAAATCAAGAATGTCATTAATAATTGAAATAAGATTAGTTGCGGCCTGCTTAATGTCCTGTACTTCACCCCTTGCGTCACCGGGAAGATCCCTTCGCATTAAAAGTTCCGCCATGCCGGAAATGGCGTTCATTGGCGTGCGGATTTCGTGACTCATGCTGGCAAGGAAATTGCTTTTGGTACGGTTCGCAGCCTCGGCTTCCTCCCTGAGTTCCTGCAAATTTCTGTTCTGGTTTTCTATCAGCCTGTCTTTGATTCTCCGGGTGGTTTCTATTACAATCATCACGGAAAGAACCAGAAAATACGTTACCAGCATACGGATTGAAAAATCAAAAGAGTAACTGAAAGGTACTGCGCCGGGGATAAACATTTCCAGGGAGATCAGCGTAATGAGGATTATTGATAATATTACGCCGAGAGACATCCCCAGCAGCATTATCGTAATCAAAGGGTACATATAGATAAACAGAAAATTCGCCCCGTCTGATTCCCCTGTCCATGTAAGCATAACGCACAGCAAACCATAGGAAACCATAAGCAACAAGGCCGGAATGACCTGCTGTATCTTTGTCCGAGCCACTACGAAGAATATTATGCCGGTGAGGAACATACCGGTACAGACAAGTGATGTGAAATACTGCCCCATAATGAAATTCGATATGGCAAACCCCGCCAGAATACTCACGCCGAAAATAATGATGAAATTCAGCAGCACATACCGGATTAGATAATCGGACATGCCGAAGCTCTTTTCCCCCTTGTACTTTCCCGACATAATGATATTGGAGAAAAAATGTATCAGTTTTTTTTTGATTTTTTTTGATTCCATCTTTTCCCTATACCTCAAACCCGTCCGCGATATCCGAGATTTTTTCAATGGAGGTCCGGGTATCAACCACAAGTTCTGAAACTTCATGCGCGCCTGAGTTAAGGTTTTTTATACCGCCTGACATCTCTCCCATGCGGGCATCAACCTCCCCCGCGTTGCCCTGAAGAATATCCATTTCCTGAAGCATAACTTCCGCGCCACGGCTCATTTCCTGTGAGCCGCCTGAGACCCTCGATGTGATCTCGTTCATTACCCGCAGAGACTCTATCACCTGCCCCGCGCCGGTTTTTTGCTCCCTGACCGCGTTGGCAACTTCAATAACCAGTTTTTCGGTTTCGCTAATCCTGCTGGAAACTTCAGAAAAGGCAACCCCTGAGGTGTCCGCGTCTTTGACAATAAGATCAATGGTTTTGGAAATTTGCTTGAGTTCAGAGCCGATCTTTTTGGATTCGGCGGAGGAATTCTCCGCCAGCTTGCGAATCTCATCGGCGACTACCGAAAAGCCGCGGCCTAATTCCCCGGCATGGGCCGCCTCAATCGCGGCGTTCATTGCCAGCAGGTTTGTCTGGGCAGCTATGGAGGCAATTATCTTATTCGCCGCCTGTAATGACTGCGACTGTTCCACGATCTCGCGGACACGCTGGCGGCTATCCTGCTGAATACGGCATCCCTCATCAGCGGCTTTTTCCACTGTCTTAAACTGGGTGACCATCTTTTCCGTTACCGAGCCAATCGAAGATATGTTTCCTACCATTTCTTCCACCGCGGCTGAAGCCTGGCTCATGCTGGAACTCTGGACTTCAATGGATTCTTCCAGACTCTTGATGTTATCTGATATCCGGTGTACCGCCTGAGAGGAGTTCCTGACGCTTTCTATCTGCCCCCTGGTTTTTTGCAATACCTGTTCCGCATTCCCGGAAATCCTGGTTATGGAATCCGCCATACCTGAGGCGTTTTGTTCCAGACGATTGCCTGCTCCGGAAAGTTCTTTCTGTCCGTCTTTGATATCCCGCAGACCATCGCTCAAATACTCGCAAAAAGTATTCACCATTCCGGTGATAGTGCCCAGTTCATCAACTGAACACACCGTTATGCGCTTTGTCAGGTCTTTCCGCTCCGATGAAAGATTTTCCAGCTGCGATATTATTGAAGTGTACAGTACGGAAGTGTTCTTTTTGAGACTTATTGTCAGGATGGTAATACAGATAAAACAGATGCCGATGGGGAGCATAATTGCCGACCATGCCATGCCATGCAGATTGTCCAGAGAGATTCCTGCCATGCGGATACCGAGCAGGGTAATGGAACAGGCAAAAAGCAGCGCCATTAACGATGCCGCCAGGGGAATGATCATTGCCTTGAGTTCCTGCCTGTCTTCACGAAGATCCCGCGGATAGCGGGTAAGGTTCTGGGCGATCAGGGCGCTGGAAACCAAGCCATCGCATACCACGTAAATAAAAGTCCCCACCAGCATCCCAAAGGATAATGCCGCCAGAAACAGGGGGCTTTTAAGATCGGGCTCAAGGCCCAGGTAGCCGCCGTTAATGAAAATACCACCCAGAAAGACGGCATGCAAGACCACGTTCATGGCTATCATTTTGATGGGTATGGCGCCGATTTTTTTTAATCTCGCCAAAAAACCGTCCCCGACCGCCCCTCTAAAGAAATCAGGGGCAAAACAGCCGGCGTTTCGCCCCAGGACAATTGAGTAAACAATGAGAAATACCAATCCCGGCAGCCCGAAACGGAAAATAAGGCGGGAAAAGGAATGCCCGAAAAAGACCATCAACAGCAAATCCGCCAACAGCATGGCAACCCCGGTAGCGAATACAAGCAGCAGGAAAAAAATATTTTTATTGACTCTCATGGTTTTGCTATATCTCCTTGTATATATACTACCATATATGGCACGATTCTTCTATATCATTTCTTTTTTTTATCTTATATTGTTTATATGATAAACAATAGCGAAAAAATATTGGCCGTTTCCATTATCCCGTTACTGTTATTTACGGCGTTGGGATGTGGCAGCAATGGCAACAGTAGCGATAGCAATGGCGGCGGCGGAGAATATGACATGGGTACAAAAGCGGGCATAGAGTCGTATATAAACGAACATTGGCAGGAGTACGGATACAGCGCGAAACCAGCCAAATACATTGCCCTGAGTTTTGATGACGGACCCTGCCCCGCTTCCAACAATGGCGGGACTGCTGCCCTGCTTGGCGTACTCGCGGAACAAAAAGTAAAAGCGACCTTTTTTGTAATCGGCAGCCAGGTTCGTAACAACAAAACCGCGGCCCAGGCTATATTTGAAGCGGGCCATGAATTGGGCAACCATTCCAATGGCTGGGACTCGCTGGGCACTAGTCAGGTGGAAGCTATCAAAACCAGCCTTGCGGCGGCCTCAGGCGCAATTAACGAGATAACCGGGAAAGACCCCCACCTGTTCCGCGCGCCCAATCTGAGCCACGGGTCTAATTTAAGCCAGGTTTGCGCTGAAATGGGCATGGCCCTTATTGACGGCAATGTTCACAATGACTGGCCCGGTAATTCCGCTTCAATAAAAACCAGCGTCCTGGCAAATCCGCAGAACGGCGGCATTATTATCCTGCACGAAAACAATACCTCGCAGGGTAACACCATGGCGGTACTGCCGGATATAATCAGCGGCCTGCGCGAAAAGGGCTTTTGGATTATGACTGTCAGCGAACTTGCCATCGTTAAAGGAAAAACGCTGGAAGCCGGTAC
>JAIRUN010000032.1 GCA_031254365.1 Treponema sp.
GCCGGGTCTGCCTTGATGGTCAACAGGACGTATTTTCCCCGTTTTCTCTTTTTGATCTCATAGGCAAGATCGCGATCACCCATTTCATCGGTTTTCTCGATCTCGACTCCGTTGGCGGCAAGGTCGTTCTGCAACTGTTCACGACTCGCCTTGTGCTGGTCTTCTTCCAAAGGGAAGATGACCGTTAACTCGTACCGGCGCATAGGTCCTCCTTGTGGACATATGCCCAGCCCCCAGCATCTAGATTCTTAGCTACCGGGCACTGGGAAAGAGGTGTGTGCCTGAAATTTGATTTCAAGCCCCGGAGCTTCGCACAGCGAAACTCCATGTCTTATGCTAGCAAAAACAGGGAAGAATGGCAAGAGGGTAATACGAGATGTTGAAAAAAATGTAGTATGTGATTATATTATATATATGTGCATAGTAGCTTGTATGATTATGTCCATCTTCAGAGAAACAGGAGTTTTTTATGAAATCGAATAAAATCAATGTTTTGTGTTTTTTTCTGATTCTGGCAGGAACCCTATCCGTCTTCGCTCTTGATGTTGAGAGCGAGGCTCCGTATTATTCAGGAGGTTTAGTCGCCGATGCGCTTAACCTCTCAATCAAAAATGCCTTTGACGATGCTTTGGGACAATTAGATTCTATGATCGGGGGTATCAATTCCAAACCTGAGGACTTCATTCGGTCCTGGGGTAATTCTGCGATATTTGCAAGTCATGGGGCTACCCAACGGGCTTACGGCGGATATAAACTCCTGTCCATTACCGCTGGTTCCATGCTCGGCCTCCAACTCCCCATAGACCCACTCACCCTTAAATATGGATCCGGTAGTCTCGATGAACTTGGGGCTATCATCGAAAAATTAAACAATGAAGGGGACATAGAACTCAGCTTTAGTCCTCAGTTAATAAATGTTCAGTTTGGCTTAAACACATCTAAATTCCTGTTGAATAACCTGTACCTTGGAATACGTTTCGGTACGATAAAGCTGGATAACTTGATAGATGGATTTTCTTTCAATAGTTTCACGCTGGGACTTACAGCCAATTACCAACTGTTAGAGCCGAAAAGCGCGGCCAAGTTGCTGGTGTGGAGGGGGCTAAATGTGGGAGCGGGCTTTGTATATCATAATACCACATTAGGCTATACCTATATACTGGATACCATTGAGGAAAATTTAGACTTGACGAGTGACTCAACAATGAATGTTCTTGGCAGCCCGGTACTAAAGATTGATCCAAAACTTTTCCTTGATATGAAAATAAATACCGTTACCATCCCCCTGGAAATCACTACAGCGGTCCAGCTTCTGTCCCTGAATCTCGCTCTGGGCGTTGGGGTAGATCTGGGCTTTGGTTCCAGCAACCTGAAGATCGGTCTGGACGGTGATATTACTATTGATGGTCTGAATGAGAATCATGTAACGCGGGAAAAAGACGGCTATGTGTCTGTCAGCGCGGGCGGGGAAATGACTCCCCGTTTTTTCAACTTCAAATTTATGACCGGAATCGGCTTTATTATAGGCCCAGTGATTGTTGATATTCCCATTACCTTTTATGTGGGTAACGGGTATAATATTGGTTTCACTTTTGGTGTAGTTTTGTAGAATGTAACCATATAACAATTAAAGAACAAACTATCGCAACCGATACGGCCAATTACATAGTGTCCCACCGGTATGAAGATCATCTGGACAGCGAAAAAAAGTGGAAGCGCTCAAGCTTCCTGTAATACAGACCTATCCCGATACTGATCAAAAGAATCTGGAGGCTGCAAACGAAATCCTTGAAGGAATCATGCCGATAAAGTTAAGGGGTTACGGTATTTACTATGCGCCCTGGGATCAG
Organism: Treponema sp.; assembly: GCA_031254365.1. GTDB lineage: Bacteria > Spirochaetota > Spirochaetia > Treponematales > Breznakiellaceae > WQXQ01. Next base: position 1,851 of record JAIRUN010000032.1, read on the forward strand.
ATACCAAGATTTCGCGGAGTAGAAAACTGTCTCATGGACATGATCAGCGATCCTGAATTCATTCATAAAACAATAACTAAATTCACAGAAATATATCATGCAAGATATACCCGAATGGAGGAGCAAGGCCTGCTGGATTATAATATCTCCGACCTCCACTGTACCCCGCCTTATGCGGACGGCATACCGGCTTCTGATTATGACGGAGGAAAAATCCGCTTTAAGGATATATGGTTCCGGGGTATGGCCCAGCTCTTTTCATCCGCATCACCTGCCATGCATGATGAATTTGATCTTCAGTATATGCGCGGCATGATGGATAAATGCGCCATGTCATATTACGGCTGCTGCGAACCTTTGGACAAGTTTATACCATACCTGAAAAAAGTTCCCAATATGCGGAAAATCGGGGTAAGCCCCTGGGCAAATGTCCGTTCTTCCGCCGAACAAATAGGCGGCGCTTATGTTTTCGCCCGTAAACCAAATCCCGCCAATGTCGCAAGAGATTTTAACAAAGAAGCGGTCGAGAACGAGACTGTCGAAACCATTGAGGCCTGTATCGAAAACAAATGTCCCTATGAATTGGTTCTTAAAGACATAAGCACGGTTAATCGCAACCCGCAAAACCTGATCAAGTGGACAAAGACCGTAATGGAGACTATCGACCGGTATTATTCTTCTTTCTGATCACGTCAAACCCGCAATAAGGAACCAACGCCCGCGGAATCCGCACCGTGCCGTCCGCCTGCTGGAAATTCTCCAGTATGGCGATCATGGCGCGGGAGATGGCAATGGCCGTGCCGTTGAGCATGTGGACGAATTTATTTTTGCCGTCATCGTCCTTGTAGCGGATGTTAAGCCGACGCGCCTGATAATCCGTGCAGTTTGAGGTTGAAGTTACTTCGCCCCATTCGCCGTTATTGCGACCCGGCATCCATGCTTCAAGGTCCCACTTGCGGTAAGCCGGAGCGCCCAAATCGCCGGTGCAGGTATCCACCACGCGGAAGGGGATGTTAAGGCCGGAAAAAATTTCCTCCTCTATGGAACGGAGTTCCGCGTGAAAGCGCTCCGATTCTTCGGGCAGACAGTACACAAACATTTCCAGCTTGGTGAATTGATGCACCCGGTACAGACCCTTTGAGAATTGGCCTGCCGCGCCCGCCTCACGGCGGAAACAGTGGGAAAGGCCCGCCATGCGCAATGGCAGTGTATCTTTAGCAAGTATCGTGTTGGAATAATAGCCGCCCAGAGTAATTTCCGCTGTTCCCACAAGGCAGGCATCTTCCCCTTCCAGCGTATACACATTGGACTCCGCGCCCCGCGGATTAAAGCCAATGCCTTCCAGAATTTCCTCGCGGGCCACATCCGGGGTGATAAAGGGAGTGAACCCCCAGCGCTGCAAAATATCCAGCGCGTAACGAACCAGCGCCAGTTCCAGAAACACCGCCTCGTTTTTAAGATAATAAAATTTAGTGCCCGACACTTTTGTCGCTGAATCAAAATCAATGATGTCAAGGTCCTGCCCAAGTTTTACATGATCAGCGGGGGTAAAACTGAATTTTACCGGTTCCCCAACCCGCTTGACTTCAAGGTTGTCCACATCCTCCCTGCCAACCGGCGCGTCAGGATGGGCCATGTTGGGGATTTTCCGCGCTTCGGTCTCAAGCTCCGTTTCCACAGCAGCCAGTTCAGTCTCCGCCGCGGTGATTGCTTCCTTGATTTTTTTCCCCTCATTAACCAGAGCGTCCCGCTGTTCCTGCTCCAGTTTTCCTTTCATCGCGGCGGCATTGGTATTCCGCTGCTGCTGCAATAACTGAAGCCGGGTAGCAAGTTCGGTTCGCTGCTTGTAGAGGCGCACCACTGCCTCGGCATCGGCCTTCATAAAACGGTCAGCAATGTTCGCCATTACCGCGTGCAAATTTTCAACGATAAATTTATAGTCGAGCATGATTCAGTGTAACGAAAAAACCCGGTGTTGGGCTATCCCTCTTAATGGTTCTCGTAATGTTTGTACATAAAGCGCCGTACCTTCTGCTGGGCGTTTTTTTCAAATGGTTCTGTACGCAGTATAAAATTGCTGACCTTTTTGTAGACCGGCAGGGTGCGGTTTACTTCCTCAATTTCTTTTTTGACAAGGCCCTTAATAAATTCTTCATCGTTTTCTTTGCCCGGATGATCTTCCCTGATGGCTTCGTAGTTGGGAACCGTTACCGCGAAAATCTCCTCGCCGCCATACGAAGGTTCCTTCCTGCCCACTACCAGAATCTCCCCTATCACACGGGAAGCGTTAAAGTGAATTTCAATTTCTTCGGGATAGACGTTTTTTCCACCGGAACTGACAATGAGGTTTTTCTTCCGGCCCTTGATATAGATATAGCCGTCTTTATCACGGCAGCCCAAGTCGCCTGTCAATAGATAACCGTCATCAGTAATAACTTCTTTGGTAGCTTCTTCATTTTCAAAATAACCCAGCATGACCGCAGGGGATTTTACCGCGATTTCGCCAGTACCTTCCGGCCCGGCATCGAGAATTTTTACATCAGTGTAACTCACCGGAAGTCCAACGGATACATTCCGCTTGTGCCGGGGCGTGTTCACACTGACGAGCGGACTGTTTTCACTCAAGCCGTAACCGTGGACAATGTTGAAACCAAGCGAGTCGAAAAAATCCGCGGTCTTTGGGCTTAATGGGCCGCCGCCTGCAACCATTATCCTGATTGAGTGCAGATTGGCTTTTTTTCGGATAAACCGGAACACTTTCCGCCCGAAGTCCACACGCCCCTTGTTCGCTTCCGCCAGAGCAATAACCCGCAGCACATTAAGCGGCCCGCGAATAATTCCCGACAGCTTCCTGTAGCCTGTTTCAATGGCGGCCATTACTTTATCGTAAAGCAGGGGCACTGCAATAAGGAAGGTTACTTTCGCATCCCTGATGTCGTCTACCACCACCTTGCCGACAATTTTTTCGGCAATGACCGTTGGGATACCGAAAAAGAGGGGAGCCATGAAGGAACAGGTTGTGGGATAGGTATGATGCAGGGGCAGCACATTCATGAATATATCTTTATCGTTGGGCTGCAGGATACGGATTGCGGCGCTGGTATTGGCGATGATGTTGTTATGTGAAAGGGTAACACCTTTGGCAAAGCCCATAGTCCCTGAGGTGAATACAATTGAAGCCGGATGATCCGGCGCTATGCTGTCCAGCGGGGGCAGGACTTGGCCGCCAGCATCAGCGCCGAAACGGTCAAATTCGTTCTGCGGCGGAGCGGCTTCATCAGGACTGATACACACTGACGCTAACAGTGAAACACCCTTTGAGGGCAATGAAGCGGCAAAATCCTGCTTTCTGCCGGAATAAAAAAACGCTTTTGCTCTGGTTATATTGATGATGTTAAGACATTCCTGTTCCGAAACAAGAAAGTCCACCGGAACAATGCAGATGCCCGCGATTACAGTTCCCATCCATACCGCCATCCACTCAGGCCGGTTTTCAGCCCAGAGTACAACCCTGTCGCCTTTTACCAGGCCCGCCGTAAGCAGCCCGCGGGCTATTTTGCGGCATTCATCGCCAAATCTGGAATAGGTCCAGCGGGTAAATTCCTTTTGACCGCCGGAACGGTACAGAATATAATCTTTTTCAGCATGATCCCGTGATACCTGATCAATCAGTTGGGCAAAGTTACTGTGGGGGTTATCCGGTATATTGGAAATATAATCGCTAAAATCCAACATATACACACCTCATTGTATGGTATATGTGATGATATACGAATTTCCGAATTTTGTCAAGAAAAAATCAACAGAAAAAAATCCAATGCGGCTGTTCCAAAGTATCAGGTTTTGGAACACGCTCCGGTGGTAAATCCGGCCAACGCCGCCGCCCATGCCTGCATCACGATTCCAAACGCGACAGAAACATTAAGCGATCCCTTTGCCCCATAGCAGGGAATCGTTACCCTGCCCAATGATGCATCCGCCGCGGCAAGCGCAGCCGGACTTACCCCCAATTCCTCCGAGCCCGCTATCAATAAGCCCTGCGGCGGAAAGGGAAAGTCCGCCAATGCAGTGCCGCCGGTTTCCAACGCGAACATCGGACAGGCGGCGGACTGCAGCCCATCGGACTGAAGTCCGCTGAAAAAATCACGGCGTTCCCAGGGCAGCACATCAACGCAGCCCATTGCGCTGCGTTCAGCGCGCGGATGATGCGGGTCAGCGCAGAACCGCGAAAGAAATATCTTTTCAGCGCCAAAAGATTCGGCGGCGCGAAACATGGCCCCCACATTAAAGGGCGAGCGTATATCCTCCAGATAGATCATCATGCCGGAAAAAGGCCGCCGCCGCGCCGGGTCCAGCCGCCCTTCGGCATTGATAAAATCCCAATCCGCTGGGCTGCGTCCGGTTTCCGCAAGAAGTATGTGACGCATGACGTTTAACGTCCGCCTGATTATCGCAACATCCCCGTTCCCGGTTTCCGCTGCCCGCCGCAGAACCGCTGACGCTTCTCTAAAAACCCCAGCAGTCGCTGTTGAAAACAATGCGTCTTTTTCGAGTGTCTGAGCGGCCCCGGCAAAGTAAATCAGCGTTTCAGGATTAAAAGCGCCGCAAGTTGCCAATGCGCCATTAGACACCAATAGCCTTTCCGCTTCGGCGAGC
>JAIRUN010000180.1 GCA_031254365.1 Treponema sp.
GCCCTGCTCGCCGAGCGGGGCTATGATCCCCTGTACGGCGCGCGGCCCCTCAAGCGGACGATCCAGGCTGACCTTGAAAATCCGCTGGCAAAACTGGTTATCGCCGGAAAAATCCGCGATGGAGATACCGTTACAGCGGACAAGTCCCCTGATACGGGCGGCGAGGCGCTGACATTCAGGAAGGACGCGAATACTTGATTCTATCCCTAAATAGTGATACATTATATCTATGAAGAATTATACAAAAATTTTCGCTATTGGAGTGATAGTCGCGGCGGTGCTGGCATTTACCTCATGTTTATTGGACTTTGCGCCACAGTACGAGTGGACCTTTATCAATACCACTCAATACACAATTCAGGTAGAATGTGAAGATTTTGATCCTTCAGGATTCAAATTGGAGCCAGGTAAACGTCAAAATGCGACAACAAGCAGTACCGGAGATATTCCGGTTAACTGGTCTGTTCCCTATGAACCGGAAGCAAAGAGAAATATTGAAATGATACAAAATGATGACAGAAAAATTATCTGGAGAATCAAAGGCGTAGATATTACAATCCAGACTTAAAACAATATGCGGCCCGGCTACAGTTCCAGCGAGTGGCTTTCAATTTTTTCAAGCGCATACGCGGCAAAATCAGCGGCCTTCATCGCGGGAAGCTGATTGCCGTCCCGCAGCCGGATAGACACTGTGCCTTCGTCCGCTTCACGCTGGCCCACTACGAGCATATAAGGAATTTTGCGGGTCTGGCAGCCACGGATTTTCGCGTTGAGCCGCTCATCGCTTAACTCGGCGGATACCCGCAGATCGCGGGCTTTAAGTTCAGCGGTAACTTTCTTCGCATACTCGTTAAAACCTTCGGCAACGGGAATGACCGCGATCTGCTCAGGGGCGATCCACACAGGGAACGCTCCGCCGAAATGCTCAATCAACACGCCGAAGAACCGCTCAAGGCTGCCTAAAAGCGCGCGGTGAATCATGTAGGGCCGCTTGTGCTGGCCGTCCGCATCAACAAAGGTCATGTCAAAACGTTCCGGCTCGTTAAAATCAAACTGAATAGTCGTCATTTGCCATTCGCGACCCAGCGCGTCTTTTATTTTCAGATCGATCTTGGGACCGTAAAACGCGCCGCCGCCTTCGTCCAGTTCGTATTCAAGTCCTTCGGCTTCCACTGCCTTGCGCAGACTTTCCAGCGCGGCATCCCAGCGGCTCTGTTCACCCACGCTTTCTTTTGGCTTGGTCGCCAGATACGCTTTGATGTCCTTAAAGCCAAATACCTTCCACAGTGAAAGGCTAAAGCGCAGCACTTCAAGAATTTCGCTTTCCATTTGCTCCGGCGTACAGATGATGTGGGCATCGTCCTGGGTAAAACCCCGCACCCGCAACAGACCGTGCAGAACCCCGCTGCGTTCATAGCGGTACACCGTGCCAAGTTCAGCCCAGCGCAGAGGCAGATCGCGGTAGCTATGACCCTTATTGTTATATATTAAAATATGGAACGGACAGTTCATTGGCTTGATGATATAATCCTGATTGTCGATCTGCATGGGGCTGTACATATTGTCTTTGTAAAAACCCAAATGGCCTGAAGTTTCCCAGAGCCAGCTTTTGCCGATGTGCGGCGTAAAGAGAATCTCGTAGCCGTTGCGGTAATGCTCCTTCCGCCAGAAATCTTCGATAGCAACACGCATACGCCCGCCATTGGGATGCCAGTAGATCAAGCCCGCGCCCGCTTCCTCGTGTATTGAGTAGAGATCAAGTTCCTTGCCCACTCTGCGGTGATCGCGTTTTTCGATCTCTTCGAGAAAGGCGAGGTGGGCTTTCAAGTCTTTGGGATTTTCCCAGGCAGTGCCGTAAATGCGGGTGAGCATGGGACGCTTTTCATCGCCGCGCCAGTACGCGCCCGCAATACTTTGCAGTTTGAACGCGGCGGAATTAATCTCTCTGGTATTGGCAACATGCGGCCCCCGGCACAGGTCTGCCCACAGTGTCGCGCCTGCGGCATCGCGATTTTCGTAAATCGTAATGTCCGCATCAGCGGGCAGTTCATTGATAAGCTCGGTCTTGAATTCCTCGCCGGAAAAACGCCGCAGGGCATCTTCGCGGCTGACCGTTACCGCGACAAAATCCTGACGGCTGTCGATAATGCGCTTCATTTCGGTTTCGATAGTTCCCAAATCATCGGCGCTGATTGGCCGGGGCAGGAGAAAATCATAATAAAAGCCGTTTTCGATGGACGGGCCAATGGCGACTTTGGTTCCGGGAAAAAGTTTTACTACCGCCTGAGCCATGATGTGGCTTACCGAGTGGCGAATCAGCGCCAGTTTTCCAGCGGCGTTTGTTTTTTCAGTTTGTTCATTTTTTTCAGGCATGATTCACCATATCATTTTTTACGGTTTGAGTCTATGAGACAGCAGGCAAATTATTCGTTAAACAGACTCGGCGATTTGAGGTACATACCCGCGTCAAAAGGCCGCATGAGTTTATTCATCGAAGCATTGGTAATAATGGCTCTGATAATACGGGCGGAAAGTTCCGCGGAAGGGATCAGTTCCAGACCGGGAATCTGTTTGAGCAGGGTATCAGGGCAGCACACCGTATCAGTTACCATTATGCGATTGAGCAGGCCCTCCGCTGAAAGCGCTGAAAGCCGCTGGGCGGCGGGCGGCGAAAAAAGCGCGTGTACGGCGATGAGGTTGACTTCCTTTGGCTCAAACGGCTTGAAGGCGCGGATCAGACTTTCAGCCGAGCCTGCCGTATCCACCATGTCGTCAACGATCCACAGGACTTTGCCTTTAATCGGCTCTGCGGAAAGGATGTTAATCGACATGATAGAATTCGATTTTGAATAATCCCGCTGTTTGTGGGCCACTACCAGCGGAGCGCCAAAGGCATTGGCAAAACCGCGGGCCAGCTTTTCACCGCCTGCGTCAACCGAACAGAAGGCCCATTGGGAACGAACCTCGTTTTCCAGTTTTTCAATGCGCTGAATATACACATCGCAGAGGTGGCGTTTCAGCAGTGTAAGGGCGGGAATATCATCAATCATGCAGATTGTGGGGTCCACTATCGATCTTGATTTGTCAGAGTGAAGCTGATAGGTAACGATGTGCTGGGCTCCCAGACTGACAAGGGTTTTGATATGCACCCACAGGCCCACTGAACTGCGGCGGATAGTGCGGTCAGAGCGGGAACAGGAAACAAAAGGTTCAAACACGATGATTTTTGCCGCCTGTGAACGCTTGAGCGAGTCAATCGCATGGTACAGCTCAATTTTGGCCTCCTCCACGCTGATACCCGCTTCATTCCGGGCGCTGGATGTAAAAAGGATCACATCCTTGCCGCGTATCGAGGAATTGACCACGACTTCCATTTCCCCATCGGCAAAACGATCCGCAGCGAGCAGGTCAACGCCGTTAAAAAGTTCTCCCACGCCTGAAAAACCGGAAAATTTTGCCAAATGAGACACCACACGGGAAGCATAATCCCTCATTGATCTGGTGGCGCAGATTACGAATTCATTCATATATACCCGGTGTTCTAATTATAATATAAACAAAAAACGCATGGAAGGGCTATCCCGCCCCGCGATTACTAGCTTTTTTTTGCGAAATCTGATAAAGTATTAAAGCGCCACACATCTGCGCGCCATTATAGGGGGAGGGAGATACATATATGGCAAAATCAAGTGAATCTGAAAAAACCAGGGGGAATCCAAACGCATCCGGCGAGGAGAAGGCAAAAGCCCTGGAAGCGGCCCGTCTGCAAATTGAAAAACAGTTTGGCGCGGGATCATTGATCAAGCTGGGCGCTCATAACAACGCGGCGGGTATTGAGGTTGTGCCTTCGGGCTCAATCCTGCTGGATGAGGCGCTGGGAATTGGCGGCTACCCCCGCGGCAGAATCATCGAAATTTTCGGGCCTGAGTCTTCGGGGAAGACCACGCTGGCCCTGCACGCCATTGCCGAGGCTCAAAAACTCGGCGGAACCGCGGCGTTTGTGGACGCTGAACACGCCCTTGATCCTATCTACGCGAAAAACCTCGGCGTAAATATTGATGATCTGTGGGTGTCCCAGCCGGACAACGGCGAGCAGGCAATGGAAATTACCGACAGTTTGGTCCGTTCCGGCGCGGTGGATGTTATCGTAGTGGATTCGGTGGCGGCCTTAACCCCGCAATCCGAAATCGAGGGCGATATGGGCGATGCCCAAATGGGCGCACAGGCCCGTTTGATGAGTCAGGCCCTGCGCAAGCTCACCGCCACCATTGGCAAATCACGGACGATTCTGATCTTTATCAACCAGATTCGTATGAAGATCGGCGTTTTCTTTGGTAGCCCGGAAACCACCACCGGCGGCAACGCCCTCAAATTTTATTCATCGGTCAGGCTGGAAGTACGCAAAACCGAAACTATTGAAGTCTCGAAAGACACCGACGCAATCGGCAACCGGGTGCGGGTGAAGGTGGTCAAGAACAAAGTCGCGCCTCCGTTCCGGCGCACTGATCTGGAACTGATGTTCGGCAAGGGAATTTCCGCCATTGGAAGCCTGCTGGACTGCGCGGTCAAATACAGCATCATCGAAAAAAAGGGCGCATGGTATACCTATGGTGAAGAACGGTGGCAGGGCAGAGACAATGCCCGCGAACATCTGGAGAGCCATCCCGATTTTGCCAAAGAACTGGAAGTCAAACTGCGGCAGTTGATTTTCCCCGGCAGGGAATTCCCCAGCGCGAAAACAGCCGC
>JAIRUN010000170.1 GCA_031254365.1 Treponema sp.
TTTCTTGCGTATGATATTGATGCTATCATGGGACCGGCATCGCGGCATCAGGTAATGATCGAAGGGGTCAAACTGGCTGAAGACCGGACCGGCAAAAGGGTAACCATCATCGACACTCCTATACTCAATGTGGATGATACGCCGCAGGCCCGTAAAGAAGCCGAGTCTGAAATAAAGCTGTGCAGACAGTTAGGCGCAACATTTTGCTTCCCCCATCACAGTTCCGCTGAGCAGTTGGTGAATAAAAACAAACAGACCATGGATCGTCTGCCTGATTACCTTTCCATGATTCGTGACAATGGCATGATACCGGGTCTGTCCGCGCATATGCCGGAATTGATCGTATACTCGGATGCCCAGGGCTATGATGTCGAAACATATATCCAGATTTATAACTGTATGGGCTTTCTGATGCAGGTGGAAATCGAATACATCAACAGCGTGATCTGGTCTGCCAAAAAGCCGGTCATGACGATTAAGCCCATGGCCGCGGGCCGCGTAACTCCGTTTGTGGGGCTGACGTTTTCATTTACCACACTTCGTCCCTGCGACATGGTAACAATTGGCTGCTTTACGCCGGAAGAAGTACATGAGGATGTGGAGATTTCTCTTGCCGCGCTTGAGCGCCGCCGCCCGAATCTGGAAGGCCGCGGCAGTCCGAACAAGACAACAATTATGAAATAATGGTGTAATCGCTTAACGCAGACAACGCAGTTCACGTCCGTTTTCGGTACGCAGCGGCGGTATACCAGCGGAACATTCATCTCTGGCTTGTGAGCAGCGGGGGGCAAAGGGGCAGCCAAGTTCGGGCCGCGCCGACCCTTCGGATTCTGCTGTAACAGTAGCAGAAACTTGGCCCAGGCCGCGCCGAATTAACTCCAGGAACACGCTGCGCCGGCTCGTGTGCTGTTTTTGGGCCGGATCAGTGACCCTGCCGGAAATCGTAAGCAGGCGCTCCTTTGAATAATGGCTGCCAAAGCGGGGCGAGGCGGCAAGCAGGGCGCTGGTGTAAGGGTGTCGCGGGCCTGCGGTAATATCCGCTGCCGCTCCCGCCTCCATTTCAAGGCCGCCGTACATCACCATTATACGATCAGATATTTCCGCCACCAAATCTATGTCGTGGCTGATGAAGATGATCGAAATATGCCTTGTGCGGCGCAGTGTTTTCAGGAGTTCAACGATCTGTTTCTGAATCGTTACATCTAACGCAGTGGTTGGCTCATCGGCGATTAAGAGTTCGCAGCCCTGAGCAAGGGCAAGGGCGATGCCGATACGCTGCAACTGGCCCCCAGAAAACTGATGTGGGAAGTTGGAAAGCCGCTCCCTGCCTTTATCCAAACCGGTTTCCGCGAGCAATGCCTCGGCCCGCCGCGCTGACTCCTCCCTGCTGATTGAAGGCTCGCTGTTTCTGAACGTTTCAAAAAATACGCTTCCCATATTCTGAAGCGGATCATAGGAGCGTCCCGGCTCCTGAAAGATCATGCCGATCTTTTTTCCGCGATACTCGCGCAACGCCTCTGTTCCCAGCCCAAGCAGTTCAGTTCCCTCATAGCGAATAGAACCGCGTACGTCGGCATTTTTCGGTAAAAGGCCGGGAATCGCCAGCGTACTGACGCTTTTGCCTGAACCGCTCTCGCCCACAATACCCAGACACTCGCCTTTTTGCAGAGTAAACGAAAGCCCCCGCACTGCCTGTACGGAAACATGCTCATTGCCACGAAGCACAGAAAAATCAACTGTCACATCACAGACTTCCAATAAAGAAGCAGAAGGAACGTCAGCAAATTTGTTTTGTGTTTCGCTGTTTTCATTTCTGATTCTTTTTCGCTTTCGCGCAAAAACCGTATGATACGGATCAAAATAATCACGCAGCGCATCACCGACAAAATTAAATGCCAGTGTTACACCTAACAAAAACCACACCGGACTTAAGAGCCAGGGATAGGCCCGCAGATTCGCAAGTGTTGAAACATCCCGCTTTATCAGACTCCCCCAGCTGACTGCCGGATCGGTAATGCCCAGTCCCAGATAGGAAAGAACCGTTTCGGTCATAATAAAACCGGGGATACTCAGGGCCACGCTTACAATGAGAATACTGGCAAGCTGGGGAATAATGTGCCTCATAATAATCACCGGAGAAGGGATCATTTCCAGTTGGGCGTTGAGGACAAATTCCTCCCGCTTGATCGCGTGTACCATGCCGCGAATGGTGCGGGCGGAACCTGGCCAGCCCACCAGTGAAAGTATTACCGTGATCATCATGTAGGACTGACCGGAATCCATGTTAGACGCCATAAGGGAGCGGAGGAACAGAATCAGGTAGAGTCCGGGAATCAGCATCAGGAATTCCGCGCCGCGCATGATTGACCAGTCCGTAGCGCCGCCAAAATAACCGGCAAGTCCGCCCAAAAGCGCGGCAAGGGCAAGGGAAATGGCGGTCGCTACAAAACCGATGGTAAGGGAAATCCGCGAACCGTAAATGATGCGGGAAAAAAGGTCACGGCCCAGATTATCAGAGCCCATTATAAAAACCGGATATGCGCCGGGCGCAACGGTAAGAAAGTGTCGGCTAGCGGGAATGATTCCGCACAAGAGATACGGCTCTCCCTTGCCGAAAAACTGAATCGGCGCGTATTGCCCCCGCACCCGCGCATACTTCCATGTTACGGTATTTGTTACGCGCCATTCCTGCGCTTGTATTTTACCTTCAAACATACGGACATTGGATGGGTGGTAGCTTTTATCGGGAAAAGATGTGTTAGGCGAATACGGCGCGAAGAATTCGGCAAAGAGCATCACAAAGTACAGCAGGGCAAGCACCACAAGAGAAACAATTCCCACAGGCCGGGTTTTAAGGTATTTTAAAAACCGTTTCATTATTCTTTCCCGTATCTGATCCGGGGATCCACCAGCGCCAGAGTAATATCCGCCAGCGCCATGCCAACCAGTACCAAAAATGAAATAAACATAATATTCGCCAACACGAGATTAATATCCTGCTGCAGCACCGCCTCGTACATGAGCCTGCCGATGCCAGGGTAGGCGAAAATAATTTCCAATATGAGCGAGCCTGAAAAAAGACCGGCCAAAAGATTGGCGCTACCGGTGATGTAGGGATTAAGCGTGTTACGAAAAGCGTGGCTGAAATAAACGCGCCACTCGGCTATGCCCCGCGCCCGCAGACTGGTGATATAGGGCTGGCCCAGCTGATCAAGCATGGTAGCGCGTATCATGCGCAATGTGCCGCCGATACCTCCCAGAAAAGCCGCAAGCAGCGGCAGAAAAATATGATGGGCATAAGAGAACACAAACGGCACCGGCGCGGCGGAAAAGGGAAATGGCGGATAGGCCGTTACCGGAAAGAGACCTGTCACTGACGCGAAAAGCTGGAGCAGTATCAGGAGCAGGAGACCCGGAAATGCGTGCAGCAATAGGGCGAAAAACGTTACCGCAAGATCAAGTTTGGTTCCCGCTTTGGTAGAAAAATAAACTCCCAATATAAACGAGAAAACGGTAATTAACACCAGTGATATTACATTTAAAAGCAGTGAATTTAACAGACGTGACTTAATCAAAAAGGAAACCGGCGCACGGGAAATAAGACTCACGCCCAGATCATGATGAACGATGACGCGGTTAAGCCAGCGAAAATATTGCACATAAAAAGGCTGGTCAAGGCCAAGCTCCGCGCGGCGGGCTGCAAGCTGATCCATGCTGAGGCTTTGCAGATTTGTTCCCGCCCGGCCCTGATTCTCGTTGAACATCTGCTGGAGCATGATCTGATCAACAATGTCCCCCGGCGCAAGTTCCATAAGACCGAAGATCGCAAAGCCCAGCAAAAAGAGCATTACCGTCATGGTCAGGAGCCGGTTTACAATGTACGAGAGCAGGGGAAAGCGCCGCCTGAACGCGTACAGCGGTTTTAACGCGAAAGTGATCACGCTCTTTACCATACTGATAAAATGGTGACGGTCACTCATGCGGTTCCCCTGTTCGCGTTCATCCGCGCCACGTCATTCATCCTTTGGCGTTAACCGGTTTTTCCGATCACTGCCTCGTAATTTTTGAGCAGGGTGCTGTCCTCGCCCATGATAAAGTCGCGGTTTGCCTTGATCCTCGAAGGCATTTTTGTAATGAACACCGCCGCCACCTTTTGCTTGCGCTCGCTGTGATTGCCGTCACGCAGTAACAGGTAACTGATAACCAGATCGGTTGCCATTTCTACCAGCCTGCGTGAATGATAGGTGAGGAACTGTTTGTGATCTTTGTACGCTTTTGCGAATTCCAGGGCTTCTTCAAAAACCTTGCGGCTTTCGCGGATTTTTGCGAGCAGGTCGGCTCCGTAGTTGTAGCTTGTCGCATCATATTCATCGAGGATCATCTGCGCCACGCCGGAAGTTACCGGGCCGATGGCGGCAACAATTTGCAACTGTGTGGTTCCCTCGTAGATGTTGGTGATTCTCGCGTCACGATAATGCCGCTCGGCGTTGAATTCCCTCATGTAACCTGTTCCGCCGTGGATCTGAATCGCGTCGTTGGCAACTCTGTTCGCCATTTCGGTGGCATAGGCTTTTACCATGGGGGTGAAGAAACCGGCAAGTTTTGCGTATTTCTTTTTCTGTTCGATAATTTCGCCTTTGTCTTCGGGATGCTGGTCTGAATAATCTTCCAGACATTCTTTAAGATCAACAAAACGGGCCGTTTCGTACAGGAGGGTACGTCCGGCTTCGACAGCGATTTTCATTTCGGTGAGCATTTCAAAAACCGGCGGCAGATCGCGTATGGGCGCGCCGAACTGGATACGTTTGGCGGCGTACAAATCGGCCTCGCGGTAAGCGGCCTCGGAAATGCCTACTCCCTGGGCCGCGACACCGAGACGGGCATTGTTCATCAACCACATGGTGTACTTCATAAGGCCCCACTTCCGCTCGCCAATCAGCTCCGCCTGAGCGTTGTTAAATTGCAGCTCACAGGTTGGCGAGCCGTGTATACCGAGCTTATGCTCAAGACGGCGAATGATCATTTTATCGTCACGCTTGTACA
>JAIRUN010000020.1 GCA_031254365.1 Treponema sp.
GCTGCTTCGCGGCATTACCCCCATCGCCGCTTTCGGGCACACGCCGGGGCATACGGTTTTTATGGTAGAGTCAGCCGGTGAAAAACTGTTGATCTGGGGCGATCTGATGCACGCCGAGCCAATTCAATTTCCCCTTCCGAACATTGCGGTAAGCTACGACTCCGATGCCCTGGCAGCCGTAATCAGCCGCACCCGCATTCTGGAGTATGTAACGGCGAACAATATCCCCATAGCGGGAATGCATCTTTTGTATCCGTCTATCGGCACTGTAAGCAGGGATGGCGCGGGCTATAAACTGACTCCGGCGCGGTGAACCGGCACAGGACAACTGCCTTTATTTTTTCTATTGCCAACTCTGGTAAACCCGCCAGAAGGGAACCCGGCGGCCTATACCCCCATTACCATAAGTCCGGGTAAATGCAGAAATGTATGCCCGAAATAGCGCAAGACCGCTATATGCCGAATAAAGTCCGGCAATGGGGCGGCCAGTGGCAGTGGCAAGAATTGTCTGGAGTTCCCTGCCGGAGGAGACTCCCAATATACATACTCGATTGCAGGGGAAAGGCCAGACGAGGCTCCGCAGGCAGATTCATCCAGATTTTTGCCACTGCCGCTGGCCGTCCCCGCCGGGTTTTTTCGAAAGAATTTGCAGGGCCTTTTGGTATAGGCATCCATTTCTGCATTTATCCGGCAAGAACCCGGTGAGTCTCCTTGAGCTGTTCCCGAATGGGAAGACTCTGGGGGCACTTCTGCTCGCAAACGCCACATTCGGTGCAGGCAGCGGCGTTTTTGTAGTTCATCCAGGGAAGCGTACCGATCTGCGCGTAGTTGTTTCTGGCAAATTCCGTAATCTTATACACCCGGTGATAATTCATCATCGTAAACACCGCGGGAATATTTATCCCCTGCGGACAGGGCATACAGTAGTTGCAGCCCGTACAGTACAAACCGGCAAGACGCTCGTTTTCTTTCAGCATGGCAGCCATGCGGGAAAGTTCCGCCTCGCTGAGCGGGCGAATGTCATTTGCGACCTTTACGTTTTCTTCAAGCTGCTCAATATTGCTCATGCCTGAAAGCGCGATGTTGATGTTTTGATTGGTAAATACAAAACGAAGGGCAATCTCCGCTGAACTGTGTACCTTGCCGGGAAGCAGAGCCTGTATAGCCTCGGAAGGAGCGCCAAGCCTGCCGCCGCCAACCGGCCCCATCACCGCGGTTCCCAGCCCCATCTCATGGGCCAGAGTAAGCCCCTCTGTCAGACTTTGATCCAGCAGATTGTACTGCCCAAGCATTGATTCCAGCGAACCCTCGCCCCGCTTGAGAATCTCCTTAAGATTATCAGGCTTTTCATCATGAAACGAAAAGGAAATATGTTTGATAATCCCCTGTTCCCTGAGCTTTCGCGCCCGGTCCAGCGGACCGTCCTTTGCGCAGACCGAATTTGCAAAAGTATCCAGCGAAATTCCCCAAAAGTGATAAAAATCAATATGATCCGTCTGAAGATTTTTGAGCGAATGCTCAAGCCGCTTTTCATAATCATCCCCGCTTGAACTTTCAATGGGATTTTTGGTAGATAGATATATCTTGTCACGGCAATCCTTAACCGCTTCGCCCAGAATCCCCTCGCTCTGTTTGTCGCAATAGTATGGAGCGGAGTCAAAATAATTCACACCCAACTCAACAGCCCGGCGGATTAAGGCAACACCCGCCTCCCGGTCAAAAACCTTCTTTCCCTCATGCTCCTTCATGGGAAGCCGCATACAGCCCATTCCCAGACGGGACACCGTGACCCCGGTTTTTCCATACTCTACATACTGCATACCATCCCCCGACTCATCAGTTTTGAATAAATTCAGTATACCAAAAAGGGGAGCCGCTTTCCAGACAAACGGTGTCAGTCACCGTTTTTACATTCTGAATTCATTGCCCAGATACACCTGGCGGACCATTTCATTGGAGAGGATCAGGTCCCTGTCGCCCCGCGCCACAATCGTGCCATCGGCAATGATAAAAGCCTCGGTGGTAATTTCCAGCGTGTCCCGGACATTGTGATCGGTAATCAGTACGCCAATGCCTTTTTCGGCAAGGCGGCGGATTATCTGTTTTATTTCATACACGGCAATGGGGTCAATTCCGGCAAAGGGCTCGTCCAGCAGCAGGAATTTTGGCTCAGTTGCAAGGGCGCGGGCGATTTCGGTACGCCGGCGCTCGCCGCCGGAAAGGGTAAAGCCAAGCTGTTTCCTCAGCCGGGCAATGCCGAATTCTTCCAGCAGGTCTTCCAGCCGCTGTTTTTTCGCGGCCTTGTCAATGTCCCGGCGGCTTTCCAGAATGGCCCAGATATTCTGCTCCACGGTGAGTTTGCGAAAAATTGAGGCTTCCTGCGGAAGGTAGGCAATGCCCTGCCGCGCCCGGCGGTACATGGGTTTGGAGGTAATATCAATATCATCCAGGCTGACAAATCCGGCGCTGGGCTGGTAAAAACCGACTATCATATAAAAGATAGTTGTTTTCCCCGCGCCGTTCGGCCCCAAAAGTCCGGCCACTTCGCCGTTATACATAAAAAAACTTACGCCCCGGACTACTTCCTTTCGTCCAAAGCGTTTGTGCAGTTCTGTTACACCCAGGGTATGCCGATCTTCCATGTCAGGTTTTATTGTCCTGCCGGGAAATAAAAGCTGAATACTGTTCCTTTTCCCGCTTCAGACTGTACCTTGATGGTGCCCTTTGCCTCACGCACCCGCTCCTGAACCAGATTAAGGCCAACGCCCCGGCCCGCATGCATTCCCTCGGTTTCAGCGGTGCTGAATCCTGGCGCAAACATCGCTTTTAATAAAGCGCCTTTATTGACAGCATCTTCTTTTTTTATCATTTTCTGCTGCAGCGCTTTTTGGGCGATTTTTTTATAATTGATTCCTCCGCCGTCATCGCCCAGCCTGACGAGGATTTTTCCGTCTTCCATTTTTATTAAAAGCCGTACATTTCCGGTTTCGTTCTTGCCCGCCGCAACCCGTTCAGCCGGCATTTCTATACCGTGAACCGCCGAATTCCGGATCAGCTGCACGAGTACCTCTTTCATTACCCGCCGCGGGCCCTTGTCAATCGCTTCGGGTTCAATGCCCTCCACGGTAAATTTGATCTTCTTCTCCATGTCTTCCGCCACTTTATTAACGGTCTTGGTAAGAGAATCAACAAGGATATGCTCGCCCTGAGTGTGGCCATCATCTCTGTCAGTTTTAAATGACTGGATTTTATCCAGGGTAGTTCTGAAGTTATCCTTCTCCTGGGCAAGCCTCTCCAGTTCCATGGCCAATTCAAGCATGGAGTCAAAGGGTACGTCGTCTCCCATTTCCCTTAACTTTTTGATCTTTGATTCCAGGTTATGTACTTTATTGCCAAATGTATTAAGCCCCAAAATAACCGCGTTTGATTTAATTGCGTGAACCGATTGATAGACATTAACCAGCACTTCATGGGCTGACAGGGTATCGTTTTTAAGGGTTTCCTTGATCCGGCCGAATTCATATTCCGCATCATCCAGGAAATCGCCGAATACTCCGTGTTCCACCTGAATGAGTTCAAAAATAGACCGCATCTCTTCCTGTCGCTTGTTTTCTTCTTCCGCCAGCCGTTTTTTCAGTTCTATTCTGGCTGTTATGTCATAGATCGTTACCAGAACAAAAACCTCTCCGCGGGCCCGTTCTATTGATGTAAACTTGAAATGGAATATCTTCCTGTTGCCTGTTTCGATGCTTACATAATGACATTCATCAAGCGGATTAATATCATCCAGCATACTTTGATCAAGGCTGCGTTCAAAAATCATCTCAAAGTAATCCCGAATAGCGTCCAGTTCTTTGGCGGTATGCGAGGCTGACAAAAGCTCAATAAGGTTTTTCCCCGCAAGTTCTGTTCCCGACATCAACTCTTCCAGATACCGTGAATAGTTAGCCTGGATAAGATATTCCCGGTCAATAAAAAGAAGGCCGATTTCCAGGCTGTCCTTCATAAGGGCAATTTCATCGCGCTCGGCCAGATGGGTCAGATCATGCAAGCTGATAAGGGTGCTTCCCGAAGTCCCGGCAAGGCCGATGGAAGTTACCTTAAAATAGCGCTTCTCCCCGTGCAGCGTAAATTCCCACGAATCTTCGTATGAATCCTTCTGGCTCAGCAACTGATACGCCAGAAATTTCAGCTCCCTTCCGGGAAACAGATCGATAAAAGACCGTCCCTGGGCCAGTTCAGGACGATCAATCTGGGCCAGATGCGCCAGAGGTTTACTTGCATAGGTAACCTTGTTTGACTTGTCAACCATGGTAATGTAGCTTGTGGTAGTAGCCAGCAGGGTTCTGAAAGAATCCCGGTCCTCAAGAGCCCTGACCAGGGTAACATTGCCGAATCTGGAAAGCAGCAGAAATATCACCATTCCAAACAGGGTAACAACCCAGGAAATCAGCACGTTAAACAGGGGAACCCCGTTCCCCATGATCGGAACACCTCTGTAAATCTGCATTCCTATCACAATATTCAGCACCACTACAGACCACAAGGTCATACGGAAACTGGAATACAGACAGCTAATTCCGCAAAAACAAAGACACACAAGCAAATAAAAGGGAGTATTCCACCCTCCCAATACCGTCAGTTGGGTATAATAAATAAACAGGCCAATGGGAGTAAAAAACGCCAAAACAGCAGGACTGGTAGTGGATTTGAGAAACGGCAGCATTATCGCGATGGCTACAACCATGCACAAAACCACCGGGATTTGCGGAGCCCCCCCCACCTTTAGGGCTTCAAAAAGAGAAATTCCGCCCAAAAAAAGAACCGCTGCGACTACGCTTCTGTTTGCGACTTTGTAGCTGTCTATATCTTTAATCTTGTTCTTTTTCTTGCTCATAGATCAAACCTTCCATAAAATATCAGGACTTGGGTTTTGGGTAAGCCATGTCTTTTGGCGCCACAATCTGTACTGCCCCCGGAACCACTTCAAAAGTAATACTGGTATCCTGCTGAAATTCACCATCCATTTGTACCCAGAAGGGTTCCTCTGACTGGATCGTAATTTTTTTTGCCTGCATGCGAATGCAGTTGGGAAACACTTTCCCGCGGGAAAATTTGCCCAGTGAAAATAACGTTGCCAAACGGGTAGTTGATTTCATGAGCGCCACATCCAGCAGGCCGTCATCCGGTATTGCTCCACGCGCCGCGATTTTATTGCCGCCGTAGAACGGCCCGTTGGCAACGTTGATGAAACTGTAATTCCCGTTATACTCCGTGCCGTCTATCGTAATATTGTAATGATGATTTATTATCTGCCGGTCACTCACTGTAGACAGACTAGTGAAGAAAGCCACTAACCCTCTGAAAAAAGCAACTTTGCCGAGCCTTTTTCCCATCTTCATTTTCATTTCGCTTGTTCTAATGTCTCTGGCGGCGATTAACCCTACAAAGCACCCGTTAAGAACATAATTATTGCCTACATTGATAATATCGGTGGGAATGGACGGAGACTCGGCTATGACCGGCAGACTCTTGAATTGTTCCGCTTTCTTTTCGCCAAAGATACGCAGAAAATCATTTGGTTTTTTTTCATACGACATAATCGCAAGTTCCGCGTTGGCAACTCCGGCGATGCTGTTCAGACAGTCAAACAGAATCTCTGAATCCCCAATCGCGTAAATCCGTACCGTATCGCCTTCTTCGGCTTCGGCTACCCGTTTATGGATAATACCTATGGCTTCTCTGGGATAGCGGGTAAACTGGCTGGAGAAATCAGGCTGCACCTGTGTTCTGAAATACTGCCCTATGCTGTCAAGTATGTTATCCAGCTTCCATTGCTGCTCACGAAAACATTTGGGATCGTATACAAATACATGCTTCATTAAACCGCCTTTTACCTATATCTTGTCTTTCCGCTCAATGGTTACCATAAGATGAAAAACATCATTGTCAAAAATTTTAAAGGGAATACAAAGTATCCGTTCCTGATTGCTGGGCCACACTATGGAATGTTCCTTTCCCTTTATGACGGTAGGAAGGGATATTACTATCCCGTCCCCTTCGGCTATTTTCTGCTTTATGTTTCCGGCGATGATGTTTACAATTTCTCCGATAGCGTCCACTACATCACCATCCAGTTCCGTGTGCGGCTCCCCTATAAGCATATCGGTTACTTTGATGGCTGTACTCTTGCTCATTGATACAATCACCGCTCCCCGAATTACTCCGGAAAGGCCAATAACGCCGGTTACGCCGGAAATGTCCGCCTTAAAATCAGACTCCGGATCCGCAAAATATGGATGCCTCGGACTCAACTCGCAGCCCACAAACGACTGAAAAGCATTGAGCGTAACATCCAGAAAGGGTTTTATCAGTTGTTCCAATGGTTCCATATTAGTACCTGTACGCCTTGAATAATGGTAATTTTATTAGTTTGCCCTTAAAAAGGTCCAAGTTGATCGGTTTGGTTATATAATCAGTGGCTCCGTTCTTTAGCGCCTCAATAACATTAAACTTGGCGGATTCACTGGTAACCATAATAATAGGCAAAGCCCTGTATTTTTCCATGGATCTGACCTGCTTCAAAAAATCAATCCCGGACAATCTGGGCATATTCCAGTCCAGCAAGACCAGATCAACGGGATACAGGCCTAATTGCCTCAACGCTTCCTGCCCATCACCGGCTTCTACATATATACAGGCAACTCCCATTCCTGAAAAAACGCCCTTTACCGTATTCCTCATAATCCTCGAATCATCGACAATCATGATTGTCAGTTCGGTGCTCATACATTCTTTCCTCCTGTATATACAAACATTTCTGCATTTTTATTCACTATTTATCATTATATTGTGGCTTTTCTAAAAAAGCAACACTGGCGGGCCAAATATCCCCAGTTTAGTTCTTTATTGTGCCGGAAACAGCGCCTTCCATGGTAACATCATCGGTATCCAGGTCAACCCGTATCCTGTCTGCGCGGAATTCATCGTCTTTTTTGAAAACTACCGGAAAACCCGAAAGGTCCAGCAGTTTTTCATTACGCCGGTAAATGGCGTATTCGGAACGGCAAACCATGTCATCCTTGAACAATCGTACCGAAATCTGAAATACGGCTATTTCCGCCTGATCATCGTATTCGATAAAGCGGCTTTTGGCGACAATGTTGTTCTTTTTATCCTCAAGGCTGGAATCCCCTTCAAGCCGGGCAATTTTCAGTTTTCGGTCATAGCGGAGCCGCTCGGCAAAGAAAAAAATCTCCTTTTCCAGTTCTATTCCCGATACCCTGCCGCTGCAGTCAATGAACTGATTGTCATCACCCTGTATCTCAATCCGGTCTGCGCGCAGCAGCAGATTATCGGAGCGAACCTCGGCATTCCCCACCAGAATCGTGGTCTCTTTGCCCATCGCCTTGGTTCCCGACATCCTGTCAGCCTTAAAGGTGAATATATCCGCCGCATTTACGGCAGTGATGAGAAAAAGCAGACAGATTACCGCCAGTATACCACGCATTACAGGCCCTCCGTTTCCCCGGCAGCTTCGCTTTCCCCATCATCGCTGGCTTTGTCATCTTCATGTATATATGTACCGCTTGCACCGCTTGTAAATTCCCATTTTCGCCTGCGCGCATCAGCAGAAAACCCGATGCCGGTAAAGCTGGTTCCGTCTGACTGGTTCACTATTACCTCATCTTCGTCTCCGCCGGAAAGGGTACGGGCCTCGTCTTTCCATTCAAGCTGTTTGGTCTCAAGAATAATATCCTCGGATTCAACTTCTATTCGCACCCCGTCTCCCAGGCTGATGTCGCCTGAGTCGATCTCCACCAGCGCGCTGCCCGCTCTGCCGTAGGCGTTTACATCGTCTCCCTGGTTTCCGTATTGCTCAAAGGAAAAATTCCACAACTGCATGATCCTGCGCTCTTCGTAACGTTCCGCCCGTTCCGCCTGAAAACGCGCCTGCAAGTCAGCGGACCGTACCCGCACATAATCAACATCTTCCATTATTATATCCGGCAGGCTTTTATCCGATCCTTCCTGACTGCCATAGTCAAAAGAGCATGAAGCAGGGAACAACAGCAGCATAAATATGGAAAACGGGAGAAAAAATATGTTTATGGAAATGCCTTTCATTCCTCATGCCTCATTTTCTTTAATTGTAGTGTCTCTGCCGGGGTAAGTAAATACCACGTACCATTGCTAGACCAGTTCCCCCTCGCGTTCAACAAGCTGTTCGGTTCCGTCCGCGAATACCGCGGTAATGGTGGGGTTTTTCACCAAACCGTCCAAATGGATAAGGCTGGGGGCATCTTCATCGTAGTTCATGCCAATAGCAAAGTGGCAGGTGTGGAAGGCTTTTTCATCTTCCAGCATTTTACCGGTAATGCGGGCTGCCGGGTTAAGGCCGATACCCAGTTCGCCGATGTTGCGGGCATTGCGCGCATACTGCTCTCCGCTGCCGGGCGGCAATTTTCCGTTTTGCTCGAATTCGCGGGCATGGTTCTCGGCGGCTTTAATGGTTCGCAGCAGCGAGGCCGCTTCCTCCCCGCCCCGGACATCCGTCACAAAGCCGTTTTCCACCGTACATTCAATGGGCCGGCTGATAATAATATCCCCTTCGTTGACGCTGATTGAGCCGTCAAAACAAATGCGCCCCTGAGCGGTTCCGTTCTCCGGGCTGATAAAAGTTTCCCCTGCGGGAAGATTGCCGCCTGAGCCTGGCAGGGAAAAATTGCCGTCATCGGTTTTCGCCTGGCGGCCCCGCAGCCCGATACTGATGTCCGTTCCGCCCGGTGCAGTAACGCGAACCGCCTCCGCCCTGTCCAGCAGTTCCTTTATAGCCGCGCAGCGCCGCTGCAATTCGGCGTAATCAATGGGCACGGTGCGGATGAACGACTCCACCGTTGTCGAAGGCGACCAGAACGAGCGGCAGCTTTTTTCCCCATACATATGCAGATGAAAAATATGATCGTACTTTGCCCCGTTATGGATATACGGCGAGGCAATACCCGCAGGGTCTTTTCCGAGTTTTTCCTCGCTCAGTGAAACCACCACCTGCGGCTTTGCGCCAAAAGCGGCCAATACCGCGGGTTCGGCAAATTCAAGCTGGGATTTTACCGGCTGGAAGATCAGGGCAGGCCTGCCCCCGGCATCAAGGCTTGCGTCGTACAGGGCCTGAGCAATGGCGGCCACATCAGGCCTGGGGTTGCTGATAATCAAAACCTGCTCCCCTTCCGTAACCTTGAGGGACACCTCAACCGCTATCCGGGCCGCTTCCCGCAGCCGGTCAAAATCGAACTCCCCGTGGGCGCGCAAACCGGCAAATTTGGCCGTTTTTTTGTCTTTGTGCATATACGATATTGTAGTTATAAGACCCCGGAAAAAAAAGGTGTTTTCAGGGCATTTTCCCTTCATAAAAAAAGAACAAAAAAACAGATTGACATAACACGAAAATTCACTTATTATGGTTATTATATGGCAGAAGCTGCGTTCTTTACTGATGCTGATTTCGAACAATACCGTGCGTTAATTTATGCTGAAAGTGGTATAACGTTCACTCCAACAAACCGATCCATACTGGAGAGCAGACTCAAAGAACGGCTGCGGGAAAAAGGGGTTGATTCGGTCAAAACCTATTTGGCTGAAATTACCAAGAATAAAGAAGAACTCAAGGGCTTTTTGGACTCAATTACCACGAACTTGACCCGTTTTTTCAGGAATCAGGCCCATTTTGACGCATTGGAGAAGTTCGTAATTCCTGAAATAACAAATAATATTAAAAAAGGGATTTCGGGAACCCTGAAAATATGGAGTGCCGGCTGTTCTACCGGGGAAGAACCGTACACCATAGCGATGCTGTTGAATGAAATCATGCCGCCAACATGGAAATTCGAAATTGTAGCCAGCGACATCAGCCTGAAGTGTCTGATGACCGCGAAAGAAGGCTTTTATTCGGACAGCAAGATAGTGGGAATCCCCGACAATTACCTCAAAAAATATTTTGACAAGGTTGACGGAGGGTATAAAATACACGCCGACATCCACTCAAAAATCCGCTTTGACTACCATAACCTGAAAAACGATTCCGGACTGCGGGGTATGGATGTGGTATTCTGCCGGAATGTCATAATCTATTTTGATGAAGTAGCGCAGGCTGCGGTAATCAACCGTTTCTGGGATTCTATGGCGGGCAAGTCATTTTTGTTTATTGGCCATTCAGAATCGCTGTTCGGTATGGATACCAAATTTGAATTCCTTAAAACTGAGTGGGCGACTTTGTATCGTAAATTTACATAGAACAAGAGTTTACAGAGGAGTTTATTGTGTCTGACGAAGTTTCTGTACTGATTGTTGATGATTCGGCATTAATGCGTAATCTTATCGGTCGTATGATCAATGATACTCCCGGCCTGGTAGTGGCGGAAAAAGCCATGAATGGCAGATTCGCCCTTGAGAAAATACCCAGAATCAATCCGGACATCATTGTACTGGACATTGAAATGCCGGAGATGAACGGCATTGAATTCCTCAAAGAACGAAAACAGCGGGGTATCAAAATCCCGGTAGTGATCCTTTCGTCCATTGCCCGCCGGGGCGCTGAAATCACCATGGAAGCCCTGTCCCTGGGGGCCAGCGATTTTATACAAAAACCGTCAGGTTCCGAGTCGGAAGATATTTATGTGGTAAAAGAGACCCTCGTTGGTATGCTGCTGGGCTACGGCAACGCATACCGCAAAACCATGGGTAAAAAAGTTCTGTCTCCTTCGGAATACAAGGTCAAACCGGCGCAGGCTCCCCGCAGCGTGGACCTTCTCGCGCACTTTAATTTAGCCGGTACGCCGACATCTCCGGCTACACCGCCAACCCAGCTCCGCAAACCGGCCAAAACTGAAATTATCGCCATCGGTATCAGTACCGGCGGCCCTGATGCGTTGCGGGTTGTTTTCGCCCAGATTGACGCAGACCTGAAAGTTCCCATTGTGGTAGTCCAGCATATGCCCCCGGGCTTTACCAATGAATTCGCGAAAAGTCTTGACCGAATCTGTCCGCTGGATGTAAAAGAAGCCGAAGAGGGCGATGCCATACAGCCCGGCAGAATCCTCATTGCCCAGGGAAACAAACATCTGGAAGTGGAAAAAAAGGCTCTTAACGCGGTGGTTCACCTCTCGGATTCCCCGCAGGTTTCCGGCCACCGTCCGTCCGCGGATGTGCTTTTTGCCTCGGTTGCCATGAACTACCAAAACCACGCGCTGGGAGTAATTATGACCGGCATGGGACGGGACGGAGCCCAGCACTTGGGAACGATCTTCAAGGAAGGCGGCATGACGCTGGGCCAGGACGAACAGAGCGCCGTTGTCTACGGTATGCCCCGCGTTGCCTATGAACTTGGTCATGTAATGGAACAGGTTTCACTCAACAATATGGCCCGCCGCATCTGCGACGTAGCAAAAACGCCCCGATAAGGTAATCTACCGCACTATCCAGTTACCCGCCAGCGGTTATCAATCTTCTCGAAACGCGAAGCCGGAAGCGTAATGATGCGCCCGTCTGAAGCGCTGATTTTTATCTGGCCGCTTACCATGTTTAGCTCGGTGACGGTCCATGTCTGATTCTCATGGGTGATTCGGGAACCTTCTAGGGGAACAAGCCGCTGCTGCTCGCTGTAGAAAGCGTTCTCGTAGGAAAGGCAGCACAAAAGACGGCCGCAGGGGCCGGATATTTTCATTGAGTTAAGGGAGAGCTTTTGTTCTTTGGCCATTTTGATCGATACCGGCTTGAGTTTGTCGGAAACGGCATGGCAGCAATAAGCCCTGCCGCAGACACCCTGACCGCCCACAACCCGCGTCTCATCGCGGACATTGATCTGACGCATTTCAATACGGGTTCTAAAAGTGCTCCCTAAATCTTTTACCAGATCACGAAAATCAACGCGGTTTGGCGCGGTAAAGAAAAAAAGTATCTTGGGCTCCTCAAGCAGATAATGCGCCATAACGAGCTTCATTTCCAGACGGTGATACTCTATTTTTTCCCTGCAAATTTTGAACGCATCCTTTTCCTGCTTGAGGTTATACCTGTATTTTTCAATATCTTCTTTGGAAGCGGGCCGTTCTATCCATGCGATTTTTTCCGAAGCCTTCTCCCTGACCGGGCCGATGACCTGCGCCATATCCTTGCCGTAACGGGTAGGCACTATCACCATGGCGCGGGGACTCAGGGTATCATTCCGGTAGATGGCAAGAAAAGTTTCATTGGAATAGGAAAGCCGTACCCGGTAAATCGGCGTACCGGAATCGATGGATTCAATAATCGCGCCGGCAATAACACTAGTCTCAGCCTCAACAGGACTATCTTCCAAAACGGAAATATCATCATCGTCTATATCGCTCATGATTACCCTTCACTGCAACAAGTCTACCAAAAGACCCTGTATTTCCTCAAGGCGGGAAGCAAGCTCCAGCTGCTGCTTCTGGCCGGAAAGGAGCATGGCCGCCAAATCTTCCAGTTTTTTATCAATCACCTGAATCTTCGTATAGCGTAATTGCGACATTGCTTCCGGCGTTCCCCGCTGGCCCCGAAAGCCGGGTTTGAGAAATTTATGTATCCCGTCTTCATGATCCAGCGTATAGCTGTTCTCCACAACATAATGCATAAAATTCCGCACTGCCTGTTTATAATGGATGATCTCATCGGGGAAGGGGCGGCTTCGCAGAATATCCCCGGCGCTGCGAACTTCATCCATCAGCGCGTTGAGCGTTTCTTCGGATGCGGGCATATCCCGCAGCGGGCCAAGTTCCTCCGCTGTTTTTGCGCGGATATCGTCAAAAACACGGGAAAACTCAGGCACTCCGGAGCGTCTGGGGCCCTTTGTTTTTTTATTTTCGCTTTTAACCTGGGAGTAGGCGGAAGGATTCATGAAGAAGGAGGGAATATCGCCGGAATCGACCTTCGCCATACTTGATTATTCCATATTTACCGGCGGCCACGGGAACGCGGATATCCGCTTTCAGCGCCGCTCTGGGCAGTTTTCGCCTGATTTTTGAAAAAAACGGGCAGCGCCGATTTGATGCCCTGAGCATCCCGGTATTCAGACAGGGCCTGTGTCCAGCTTTCCTCATCAGGGCAAACCAGAACCCTGCCGTGAACAAGGCAGCCTTCATCCGCCTGAATACGGCGGGTGATAATGTCACCCAGCACCAGAGCGGTGGAAAGAATCACCAGAGACTCGCTGGCGATAACATTGCCGTACACCACCCCGCCGATAGTGATTGCGGTCCCGGACACATTGCTTTTCATCCGCGCTCTTTCTCCGATCACTACCCTTCCTTTGGCATTTACGTTTCCCATAATGCTGCCGTCAATGCGGGTAAAACCACCGGCATCAATATCGCCTTTCAGAACCGTGTTGGGGCCAATAATAGTATTGATGGAGAAATTATCATATCTGCCGGAAGGCATAGGCAGCTCTGTTAACGTCCCTGTCTTGCGATACTGGAACGAATATTAATATATTTATAGGGATCAACAACGTCTGATCCTATATGAACTTCATAATGCAGATGGGGGCCGGTAGAAAGACCGGTGTTGCCGATATAGCCAATCGTTTCGCCCTGCTGCACCCGCTGCCCAACCCTTACCCTGAAAGAGAGCATATGCGCGTAACGGGTATAGTAACCGTGTTTGTGCCTGATAATCACATAATTACCGAAGTCATCGGCATAGTCGATAGTAACAATCTGCCCGTCAGCGGTTGCCACAATCGGATCGCCGGCACGGTAAGTAGAAATATCTATTCCCTTGTGAATGTAATACTGGCCGCTGAAAGGATTTATGTTCTGACCAAAGAACATCGAAATATGCCCCAAGCCGCCTCTGACAGGCCAGATACTGGGAATCTCCGTGAGCAGAGCGCTCTGGGAATCCAGTATAGCGGCGATTTCCCTGATCGGCTCTACCGCCGAAGCAAGGTAGCTGGAAAGCCGCCGAACATCATCCACTTCCTGCAAGACACCTTCCGGGGTTTCCCGAATATCAAAAAAAGAACTTAAATCGCCGGAAGCGGTGGGATTTTTTTTACTAAAATCAGCGCCCAGTGTAGACAGAGCGCCTGAAAGGGCATTCTCAAATCCACGGGCTTCCCGGAACAATCCGGCGGTTTCATCACGCAGCTGATCCAGATTGCCCTGGGCATTTTTCAGGCGGCTGTCCTTGCTTACCAAATCAAGCTGGGTACTGTTGTATGAAGCCCCATACCAGACAAAGGCCCCCAGAATTCCCGCAACTACCAGAAGGAAACAGCACATTGAAAGCACGGTAATGTGCAGATTATAAACCCGCTTTTCAGAATGGGGTACAAAAACCACGGTATAACGGCGGGTAAGAAAAGCCCCTACAGCCCGGAACGCGCCGCCAATTCCCCTGACCACAGCTATAGCGGCATTTTTAACCTTTTGAACAAGGCTGTTTTCTAATCGTTTGTATTCATGAACCGAGGCCAAATTCCGCTCCTAACATTCCTACATTATTAAACGACAAAATACACCAAAAAATCAACCGTATTTTTTATTATGGCGTATCTTCTCTGTTATTGTCAAGCAAAAAAAATAAAAAAAACATAAAATTTGAAAAAAACTTATGTGGCTACAACACCGCCTAACATCTGCATTACACTGCATTAGCGCCTGCTTCTATCGCCTGTACGTTCATGGGAATGAATTGATGCTTGTCCGCCGGGAAGAATTTCTTCAAGATTCCCTCGATTTGGGTAATTGAAAACGCTCCGGTGAGCTTTGCCATTGCTCCCAGGGCCACCATATTGGCAAAACGGGCATTGCCAATCTGTTCCGCGATGCCGGAAGCCTCGACTTTGACGATTTTGAGGTCTTTCCGTTGGGGCGTGTCTTTGACCAGAGTGGAATTTATCAGCATCAGGCCGTCTTTTTTCAGAATTCCTTCACACAGAGGCAGGGAATCGCTGTTCATCACCAATACTGAGTCCGCAGTTATCACCAATGGGCTGGCAATTTCCTCATCAGACACAATAACGCTCGCACGGGCTATACCGCCGCGCTTTTCCGCGCCGTAAAACGGGAAAAAGGTGACGTTCTTGCCATCCTGCATGGCGCAATACACCCAAATTTGCCCCAAAGAGATAATACCCTGACCGCCGAACCCGGCGAAAAACGATTTTTCCGTCATTTTGCAGCTCCACTCTCAAGCGTATTTTTGATTTCACCCAGCGGAAACACGGGAATCATGTTTTTTTCCAGCCATTCCACTGCCTGGACCGGGTCCATGCTCCAGTTGGTGGGGCAGGGGGAAAGCACTTCTACCATCGTAAAGCCTTTGCCGGACATCTGGGCCTCAAGCGCCTTTTTGATGTACTGCCGGGTTTTGCGGACATTGGCGGCATTATTTACCGTGCCCCGCGCAATGTAACTGGTTCCATCCAAAGTGGCAAGCAGTTCCGAAACCCGGATGGGATAGCCCATGCCCGCTTCATTGGGGTCACGGCCATAGGGGGCCGTGGTCGCTTTCTGCCCAATCAGCGTGGTGGGGGCCATTTGTCCGCCGGTCATGCCGTAAATGGCGTTGTTGACAAAAATCGTGGTAAATTTTTCGCCCCGGTTTGCCGCGTGGATCATCTCGGCGGTTCCTATTGCCGCCATGTCGCCATCTCCCTGGTAACAAATGACCAGATGATCCGGCAGCACCCGCTTGATGCCGGTAGCCGCGGCAGGAGTTCTGCCGTGAGCGGGTTGTACCGTATCCGTATCAAAGTACAGATCAGCCCAAATCGCGCAGCCCACCGGATTGGTGATAACCGCCCGTTCCCGCAGCCCCATTTCGTCAATGATACCGGCGATGATCCGGTGAATCACCCCGTGGCCGCAGCCCCCGCAATACTTGGTGGGGATTTTGTACAAACTGTCTGGATAACCGTATACTTGCTTCATTTTCCTAAAATCCTTTTTGCCTCGGCGAAAACTTCTTCTTCGGTGGGGATCATTCCGCCGCAATGCCCCAAAAGGTGAACTTTGGCGTTGACCAGGGCGGCGCTATTCGCGCCTGACGAAACTGCCTCAAAAACCGAGAGTTTTACGTCCTCTACCAACTGGCCCAAACTCATCTCTACGGAGAGAATTGGCTTTCCCTGAGCGGCGATTTTCCCCAGCGCTGTATAGGGAAAAGGCCACAGGGTGATGGGCCGGAACAGGCCCAGTTTAATGCCTTCTTTTTCGGCAAGTTTTTTTGCCCCTAAACAGACGCGGGCGGAAGTGCCGTACGCAACGAGTGTCAAATCTGCGCCATTGCAATCAAGCTCCTCATAGCGGGTTTCAGCGGCTTTTATGGTTTCATACCGGGTAAAACGCGCTTTGGTAATGGATTCCAGTTTTTCCGGCACAAGATAAATAGAAGTAATATGCCGCGCATCCTTATAAGTGCCGGACGAAGCGGCCCTGACGCTCATTTTGCCTGCAGTCCAGTCCCGTTTGGGCAAATCTGCGGGCGATTTTTCCGGCGGCAACACCAGCCCTTCCATCATCTGACCAATCATGCCGTCCGCCTGTACAATCACCGGCATACGGTATTTGTCCGCAAGGTCAAAAGCCAGATAGGTCAGGTCAGCGCACTCCTGTACGCTTTTAGGGGCAAGCACAATGCAGTGGTAATCACCGTGGCCGCCGCCCCGTGTTGATTGAAAATAATCGCTTTGAGAAGGGGCAATATTACCGAGGCCAGGGCCGCCCCGGACTACATTGACAATCACCATGGGGACATCCGCGCCCGCGCCGTAGGAAATTCCTTCCTGCTTCAGACTTATTCCGGGGCTTGAAGAACTGGTCATCGCCCGCGCCCCCGCGCAGGAAGCGCCGTACACCATATTGATTGCCGCAACCTCGCTTTCCGCCTGAATAAACACCCTGCCCTTATCCAGCATATGTTTCGCCATATAGGCGATTAACTCGTTCTGGGGGGTAATGGGATAGCCGAAATAAGCGCCGCAACCCGCCCGGATTGCCGCCTCCGCAATAGCGTCGTTCCCCTTCATCAATACTTTCTCGCTCATGCTAACCCTCTTACATTGCTCATTTTTCCCTGCTCACTCTTCACTTACCGTGATGCAGACATCGGGGCAGACTTCGTAACAGTTACCGCAGGCGATGCATTTTTCGGCATTCACCGCCTTTGAAGGGTACGAACCGGATTTGTTCGGCTCCGTATCCGCCTCAAGTACCTTTACAGGGCATGCGCGGATGCATAACAAACACCCTTTACACAGTTCCCTGTCAATTTCAACTTTTCCTTTCTTTGCCATAAAGGATCCTCTTATAAATTAGTTGTACATACATTATACCGTCAGAGACAATTTTTTCCCAGACTCTATTTTTTCTTGCCCGTGCGGGCGTTCATTAGTATTTTAGTAATGTACGACTTTTTTTCAGGATTGTCAATGATCAACATAACAATCGCCGGCAGGGAGGCGTGTGACCGCAAGGCCGTAGCCGATCTGTTGGCCGGACATAACGATTTCCACATCGCAAGCGTCGGGAAGGACGGTTATGACGTGCTCGACTCGGTAAAGAAAGACCGGCCCGACATCATCATAACGGATTTTACTATGACCGATATTAACTGCGCCGATCTCGTGCCGATCGTCAAACGACATTCCCCGTCCACAAAACTTATCGCGTTGTGTTCCCGAATCGAGGACGCGGCATGGGACGGCGTGTTAGGTAAAGCCCTCAGGGCGGGCATATCGGGCTGCCTGCTGAAACAGGGGGATTTTGATAAACTCGCCGCATCGGTGCGGAGCGTTTTTCACGGCGGCCTGTATTTCAGCGACCGGGTTAAAGACCGCATGCCGGTTTTTCTCAAAGAACTGCCGCCACAGGATTGTAACAACTACCGGCATTGTTTTTCCCCGACGGAAGAGCAGATTATTGACCACATCGCCCTTGGATATAAGGATGAAGAAATAGCCGGACAGTTAAACATTAACC
>JAIRUN010000021.1 GCA_031254365.1 Treponema sp.
AGCAGTTTGTCGCAGGTGGAACTGATCCGCGAAGCGTTTCATTACCAGCACCGTTTTGAAGGTTCCACTCTGGTTTTCAAGATCGATTCTCCTCTTGCCGAAGATCCGGGTTTTCCCTATCTGATGAAGGATCTGGCGCTACTGGCCCAGACCGGATTCAAGGTGCTGATTGCGCCGGGGGCAAAAGAATCCATAGACGCGAATCTCGCGCAGCATGGTATTGTTTCCAATTACGCCACGGTTGGGGATTTTCCCGAACCTGTCCGAATCACCACGGCGCAGGCGATTCCTTTTGTACAGATGGCGGCCTTTAATGTGGCTACCCGCTGTATGCCCTTTCTTTCCGGCAGCCGGGTTGATGCGGTGATTGGCAACTTTGTCCGGGCCAGAGGGCTGGGGGTTATTAATGGCATTGACATGGAGCATACCGGCACGGTGGACAAGATATACGCCGAATCGATCAGCCGGGTGCTGAATCTGGGAGCGGTTCCCATACTTCCCTGCATTGGATGGAGTCCGTCCGGAAAGCCCTACAATGTGCCCATTGATGAAATAGCTTTGGCCGCGTCAATGGTATTGGGCGCGATAAAGCTGTTTATCGTTTCGGCGCATGACAGCCTGCGAAACAGCACGTATACCCTGCCTGAAAATGTGGAAACCGGTTCCAACGGAACCGCTGGTTCCGGCGGCAGCCTGATACGGCTTACCCCGCAGGAGGCGGAATCTGTAATTACAGCTAACAGCGGGGCCAACATGGATGACGCGGCGAGGCAGCCCCTGCGGGAACTCAGACTGGCGCTGCGGGCTTGCAGGGCGGGTGTTGAGCGGGTGCATATCATTGACGGCAGGGAAGAAGGGGCAGTACTCAAGGAATTGTTTTCCAACCTCGGCACAGGGACGATG
Source organism: Treponema sp. (assembly GCA_031254365.1). Lineage (GTDB taxonomy): Bacteria > Spirochaetota > Spirochaetia > Treponematales > Breznakiellaceae > WQXQ01. Next base: position 904 of record JAIRUN010000021.1, read on the forward strand.
GTGTATGCCGATAAATACGAGTCGATCCGCCTTGCCCACAGCAGGGATCTGCCGGATCTTCTCCGCCTGATGGAACCGCTCATGCAACGGGGAATCCTCATCAGACGCACGGCGGAACAGATTCAGGAACAAAAAGAGGACTACTCGGTTTTTGAAATTGACGGCTCAATCCACGCCTGCGGCGCATTGCACGACTGGGGCGAGGGGCAGGGGGAAATCGCCGCGGTTGCGACTGATCCGCTCTATTCCGGCATGAGTCTGGGGCGGCGGATCGTGGGTTATCTGATAGAAAAGGCCCAAAAAAGCGGCATGAACCGGGTTTTTGTTCTGACCGCCCATACCCAGGACTGGTTTGAAACGCTCGGTTTCCGGGAGGCCCCGGTGGAAAGCCTGCCGGAGCGCAAGCGCCGGATATACGATCAGAACCGGAGGAGCAAAGTCTTTGCCCTGCACCTTGACCCTATGGAAAGAAAGCAATATATGGTGTAGAATTACTGGTACAACTACAATAAGGAAGGTAACTATGAGATTATTAACCAGATCCGATTTTGACGGCTTGGCCTGTGGAGCGCTTTTGCTTTATTTGGGCCTTATAGATGAATGGAAATTTGTGCATCCAAAAGACATTCAGGACGGTCTGGTTGAAGTCTCAGATAATGATATTCTTGCCAATATTCCGTATATTAAGGGCTGCAAGCTGTGGTTTGATCATCATTCAAGCGAGTCCGAGCGTTTGGGAATGAAAGCCTATTTTGAGGGCGTGTCGCGTCAGGCTCCGAGCTGCGCACAGGTGGTTTACGATTATTACGGCGGTGATGAAAAACTGGGCCGTTTCGGAGAAATGATCCGGTATGTGAATAAAGTCGATTCGGCGAATCTTTCTTCTGATGAAATTCTCCATCCCTACGGCTGGGTTCTGCTGGGCTTTATCATGGACCCCCGTACCGGACTGGGGCGCTTCAAGAATTTTACCGTCAGCAATTACGATTTGATGAAAGAGCTGGCAAAGGCCTGCGCTGAAAAAAACATTGAAGAAATTCTTGCCATGTCTGATGTCAAGGAACGGGTGGAATTATACCGTGAGCAGGAAGTCCTGTTCAAAGAGATGATTTCCAAACAGGCCAAAACTGAAGGCAATGCCCTGATTGTGGATCTGCGGGGAGTGGAAACAATTTACGCGGGAAACCGTTTCCTTGTGTATACCCTGTATCCGGAGCAGAATATTTCCGTATGGATTGTTGACGGGCGGAACAATGCCAATATCATAATCACCGTGGGCTACAGCATTATCAACCGGAGCGCTGGTGTGGATGTGGGCAGTATACTGCTCCATTACGGCGGCGGGGGTCATCATCAGGTGGGAACCTGTCAGGTTCCTCATGCTGACGCTGATCGTATTATCGCTGAAATCGTGGAGAAGGTGAAGTAAATCCGATAATCGCCGATCTGCATATTCATTCCCGGTATTCACGGGCCACGAGTTCCCGATTGAGTCCTGCGTATCTTGAGCGGTGGGCGCGGATCAAGGGAATTGGGCTGTTGGGAACCGGCGATTGCACCCACCCCCAATGGCTTTCCGAATTGCGGGAACAGCTTGATGATGCGGAACCGGGCCTGTTTGTGTTAAAGGATTCTGTCCGCACTGTGTTTGACAGCGGCCCTGCCCTCGTCGAGGAATTGCCCCGGCCCGCGGATTCTGTTCCCCGTTTTGTGTTAAGCGGTGAAATCAGCACGATCTATAAACGCGGCGGAAAAACCCGCAAGGTTCACCACGTGATACTTCTTTCGGGATTTAAGGCTGCCGCGGCTTTTCAGATGCGGCTGGAAAGAATCGGAAACATCAGGTCAGACGGACGGCCTATTCTGGGACTCGACTCCCGCGATCTGCTTTCCCTGCTGCTTGAGGCCGATGCTGAGGCCATGCTGATTCCCGCGCATATCTGGACACCGTGGTTTTCAGCGCTGGGCGCGCAATCGGGTTTTGACACTATCGAAGAATGTTACGGCGATCTGGTTTCGTTCATCCCGGCGATAGAGACCGGCCTTTCCTCTGATCCGCCGATGAACTGGGCGCTCTCCGCGCTGGATCGCTTTTCGATCATTTCCAATTCAGACGCGCATTCACCGGACAAGCTGGGCCGTGAAGCGACTGTTTTTGACATGGAACTTTCATGGCCTTCCCTGCATAACGCGATGCGTAACGGCGTTATTGCCACGGTTGAATTTTTTCCTGAAGAAGGCAAGTACCACTGTGACGGCCACCGTAAATGCGGCGTGTGCATCGGGCCGCAGGAAACTCATGCCCACAGAAATGAAATTGCGGCTAACGGAACAATTTCCTGTCCGGTCTGCGGCAAGCCCCTGACCCGCGGCGTAATGGGCCGTGTGCAGGAATTGGCCGACCGGCCTTTGCAAAATTTCCCCGTAACCGGGGAGGCTCTAAAAGAAACCAACCGCCGTCCCTTTCATTCACTGATACCGCTGCGGGAAATGCTGGGCGAACTTTTGGGAACCGGCCCTGCTTCAAAAAAAGTCAGCGTCGCGTACAGCGGCCTTATTGAAAAAGCGGGCAGCGAATTTTCTTTACTCATGGACATGAGTGCCGGAGAAATCGCCGCATTGAAAGTTCAGGGGCTTTCCGGCGAACTTCTTGCGGAAGCGATTGGCCGTATGCGCCGGGGCGAAGTTTCGATCAGCCCCGGTTACGATGGCGAATACGGTGTAGTAAAAGTATTCCCGCAGAAACAAAAGCCGCCAGCGCATACGCACGCAACAGGCGTGGCAGCGGCGCAAGTCACCAAGCGAAGCAAAGCCAGTGTTCAGAGGCAGGAGAAGGTGTTCAGTTTCGATTCCGCGCAGGAAGCGATTATCAATTATACGGGCAAGCGGGCCATTATAATCGCCGGGCCGGGAACCGGCAAGACCGCGGTGCTGGCCGCGCATATTGCCCGCATCATAAACAATGGGGCGGATGCGGCTTCGATTCTTGCCCTGAGTTTTACCGTTAAGGCTGCTTCTGAATTGCGGGAACGGATCAGGGGATTGTCCGGCAGTGATGTTATGGCGGCGACATTTCATTCTTTTTGCTGTACCCTGCTCCGTGAACAGGCCGGGAAAGCGGGACTGCCGCATGATTTTGAAATCATTGGCGAAGCGCGGCGGGAAGAACTGCTGCGGGAATTGTGCAAACATAAAAAACTGGGGAACTATATCGAGGAGCGTAAACGCTTTTTGCTGCTGCCCGGCGAAGACAGGCCAAAAATCGCCCGCGCAATTTTTGATTCTCTGGGTGATATGGCGCTCATTCCGCGGCCTGAACCGGAAATGGAAGCCCTGTACAGTCAATACCGCAGCCGTCTCCGCGAAAACAATCTTCTGGATTACGATGATCTTATTGCCGGAGCAGCGCGCCTGTTATGCGCCGAAGAAACAATATGTGCGGAATATCAGCGGCGCTTTCGTTATATTTTTGTTGATGAGTATCAGGATATCAACCTTAGCCAGTATGTGCTGCTCAGACTGTTGGCCGGTGACCCTACATCCGCGTTATGGGTCATTGGCGATCCCAATCAGGCGATTTACGGTTTTCGTGGTTCGGATAAACGGTTCATTGACCGTTTTACAGAGGATTTTCCCGATGCCTGCCGCTTTGAACTTGTCAGAAGTTTTCGCTGTGCCGCCCCGATTATCAGTGCTGCCGGACAGATTGCCGGTTCAGATTTGCGGGGAACCGATCGTCCGGTTGATCTGTACCGCTGTGAATACGCCACTGACAAAGCCGAGGCCGAAGGCGCGGCCTGCGCCATTTCGCGGCTCATCGGCGGCACAAGTTTTTTCGCCAAGGACAGTGATGATCAAGACAGCGGCAGTACTGACTATGCGGACACTGCCGCGCCCGGCGACTGCGCCATATTGATCCGTGCCGCCGCGCTTGCCGGGCCGCTTGCCAAAGCGTTAAGCGATCATGGCATACCGTTTGATTTTAGCGGCGAACAAAACTGGTGGGACGAAGAACCTTTCAGATCATTTCTTGAACGTGTCCGTAACAGTGCCGCGCCGGAAGATGAATTCCGCAAAGAAAAAGAAAACCCCGCGCTCAAACGGCTTTTTGATCTTGCCGTTTTTTTCGGCGGCATCCATCCTCTGCTTGACGCACTCGCATACAGCAGCCCCGCCGGACTCCCCGAAATCAGGCGCGAAGGAGTCAGCATTATGACCATTCACGCTTCAAAGGGTCTTGAATTCGATCATGTGTTTATAATTGGCCTTGAGGACGGCATACTGCCCTTTAC
>JAIRUN010000056.1 GCA_031254365.1 Treponema sp.
GAAAGCGAACTAGATGATGCCGAAAGGGAAGCGATTTTTTCCGAGGCTGCGCAGGGAAGGGGAAGTGTAGCCGGTAAATATTCGCCGGAAGCTATGCAGAAAAGCAGAGAATGGTGCGATACATTTTACCATAAAAAAACCGGTAAAATGGATACACTGGTACGCAGAGAAAGGGCATTGGCGGCAGCCAAGCCTGACTTGTTATTGAATTAAGTTCACGGACAGGTTTTCCCCTTAACATAAGCCCCCTTTTTGGGGGGATACTATATGTTTTACGTCTTGACCATTTTATTTCGGGGACTTCTTTGTATTTATAGCGCGGTTAATCATGTATTGAACTTCCGTGTTGGCATTTTGAGCCGTTATAACAATATTTGGATACATATTTTTATATACCCTGAAAATTTCATCGGCAAAAGCCTGGCCTATATACTCAATATTCATAAAATCCAGAATGACTTCGTTGAATAATTCGAGACCGCGGAGGATTCGCCTTGCCTGTGAACGGGACACCAAATCACTTGAGTTTGCCATATAAACAGGGACGATGGTTTTATCAAAACTACCCGGTATTTCAGTTGAGAATTTATCAAAAATATCTTTGAGTTTTTTATTACTGTTGTTTGTTAAACGCATATAAACATAAGTAGAATATTTCTGTCTTTCTGTTATTGGCTTGTTGTCTTTCTGCGGGTTTGGGTTAAAAGTTATTCTATTGGAAATAATCATAAAATCATCAAAAACTTTAGAAGTAAAAAAGATACCCTGCCCGGAGTGCCTTGCGCTGTCAGTTGTTTGTTTGCCTTTTGCCAATTCCAGCAATGCGTCTTTTTCATCAGCAAGTCTGAATTTTGTCTTGATATTCTTAAATATGCCTATTCCATCATCAGCGATAGATATGGCGGTAAATATTCTGTTTTCGTTAATAACGACATGGATTTTTTTCCCTTTGGAATGTTCTATGGCATTATTGAATATCTCCAAAAATCCGTAAACCCAGATACTCCAGACATTTTTGGGAACATGGACAAAATGTTTTTTTATATCCCTTTCCCAGACCATATCTTCGCCGAGAGCCCTGTTGTTTCTGTAAACATACCGGTATTTTCTCGACTGTACAATAAAGCGCCCGGACTTTTTAACAATCTGCTTTTCAAGTACCAGTCTGTCGATATGCTTATATACTGCCGGCAATGAGATTTCAAACCGCCCTGCCGTTAAAGCGGCGATATTTCTGTTTTCAGTTATATTGGCGAGAATAAACTCTCGAATTTCCTCACCGCGCCTGCGAACTCCCGGCATTGTTTTCTCCTGCTTTTACGATATAAACCTTATCCATTTCTAGTATAAACCTTATTCTGGCGGGATGTCAACCTTATTTATGGAGGATGTCAACCTTATTTTCGGCGATGGAGCGGGTGGCAGTCACATTGAGGGTGGAGAGACTTTTCTTTTCCGGCCGGGTATGGTATATTTTGCCTATGACTGTCATAATGAATTTAGTGAGGGAAGCCGAAATATGATAACCATTATTGACTACAAGGCCGGTAACGCTCCGAGCGTGCTGCATGCGGTTACCCATTTGGGATATGAGTCGCGGTTTGCCCGCAGTCCGCAAGATTTGGCGGACGCGACACACATTATCCTGCCGGGAGTGGGCAGCGCAAAGGCGACCATGGATTCTCTGCGCGAAATGAATTTAATAGAAACGCTGGAAGACGCGGTATTGCGCAAAAAGGTTTTTTTTATTGGTATTTGCGTCGGTTTGCAGATTCTTTTTGAGCATAGCGCGGAAGATGACACTGATTGCCTGGGCTGGCTCAAAGGCCGGGTAGTCAAATTCGATGTATCAAAGGTACGGGTTCCGCAGATGGGATGGAATCAGGTGCGGTTTGTTAAAAACGCCCCATGCGGCGGCAAAGAAGGTTATTTCTATTTTGTGAATTCCTATCACGCAAAACCGGAAAATGAATCCGACCTATGGGGTGTCGCGGATTATAATGGGAAATTTACCGCGGCGGTTCAACGGGAAAATATTTTCGCCACCCAGTTCCATATTGAAAAAAGCGGGGAAGCCGGGCTTGCGTTGTTTAATGGGTTTCTCAGTTTGAAGCAGGGGGCTGATTTATGCTGACCAAACGATTGATTGCCTGTTTTGACATTATAAACGGCAGAGTGACCAAAGCCGTACAGTTTCAGGACAATATAGACGTTGCCCCCGCCGAAGCGCTGGCCAGTGCCATGTATGACGCGCAGATTGATGAGTTAATTTTTTATGACATTACAGCCAGCGCGCAGAAACGCGGTATTGATATTGAAACCGTTAAAAAAGTAGCGCAGTGTGTGTTTATTCCTTTCACTGTCGGCGGCGGCATTAAGAGCTTAAACGATATGTATGAAGTGCTGAAAGCCGGGGCGGAAAAAATCAGCGTTGATTCCATGGCGGTACGGAATCCGCAAATCATTTCGGAAGGGGCCAGAGCCTTTGGTTCGCAATGCGTTGTACTGTCCACTCAGGTAAAAAAATCGGAAGCCATGCCCAGCGGATATGAGGTATTCATAGACGGGGCGAATCTGGCTACCGGCATGGACGCAATCGAATGGATAAAACGCGGGCAGGAACTTGGCGCTGGTGAAATTTGTTTGAATAGTATTAACAATGACGGAACCTTGTCAGGATATGATCTTGATTTGATGAAGCTGGCCGATGCCGCAGTCTCTGTCCCCCTCATCGCTTCGGGCGGGGCAGGACTGCCTGAACATCTGAAAACGCTTTTTACAGACACGGAAGCGCAGGCGGCCATTATCAGCAGTATGCTGTACTCACCCCGTTTGGAAAAAAACTATACGCCCCGCGAGCTTAAAGAATATTTGATGACGAATGATGTTTGTGTGCGGCCCCCGGTATAATTATTTTTATGATGTCCGCCGCTGTTTCCTTAATACCGTGTACTTTTACGATGTGATCGCTCCATTGCCGGTAAAGGGGCAGGCGAGTGGCTGCCAGCGATTCAATGCCGTCACGCCGGGATAGGGGCCGCCCTGCTGTTGGCAGTTGGGAAATGTCCCTGTCCAGAAAAATGACAACGCTGTTTTGCCGGATAACCCGGCGGTTTTCGGGCCGCGTAACTACGCCGCCGCCAGTGGCAATGACGAGGCCGCTTTCTTTACACACGGTTTGCAGCGCATAACACTCCAATGAGCGGAAAGCATCTTCGCCGTCCTCCGCGAATATACGGGGTATGGATTTTCCCGCTTTTTTTTCGATACTGGCATCGGTATCAACAAATTCCCGTTTCAGCTTTTTCGCCAGAATGGTTCCGGTACTGGTTTTACCGCAGCCCGGCATTCCAATCAGCACGATGTTTTGGGATAATCCGGCAATTTTCGCGGTGATCCGTTCAATTTCTTCATTGGGGATGTCCGTATTTGTAAAAAGTTCCGCGGATTTTTTTGCCTGCGCCGCCAGCATGGTCAACCCGTTAAACGCCGGTATGCCGGATTCTTCGGCCAGCGCCATCAGTTCCGTACGGCCAGGATTATAAATCAGGTCTACCACTCCCTTGCAGCCGCTGAAAATCCCCAGATCCGTTATGGGTGAAACGCCGTTGTTTGGATACATACCAACCGGCGTGGTATTGATAAGCCCTTTCGCGTCACAATGTTTTTCCAGGTTTTCATAATTATCAGCCCCGGTCCGGGACACAACGATGATTTCCTTCGCGCCTCTGTCACGAAGCACAGCCTGTACGGTCATGGAGGAACCGCCGCTGCCAAGCACAAGGATTTTGCCCTGGCCGGGATGTACTCCCGCTTTTTCCAGCAGATAGCCAAAGCCGAAAAAATCCGTGTTGTAGCCGTACAGCGAACCATCAGGATGACGTATAATGGTGTTCACGCTGCCTGTTAGACGCGCGGTTTCGGACAGATTGGCGCAAAAAGGAATAACCGCTTTTTTATAGGGGATGGTGACATTCAGCCCGTTAAAATCTCCATGCCGCAGAAAATCTTCCAGTTCCTCCGGTTTTTTTTCAAAGAGGCGATACTCGTATCCGCTCAGTTCGGCATGAATCTGCGGTGAAAAACTATGGGAAAGTTTTTCCCCCAATAAACCGCACTGTTGAATCATATTACCTCTGCATAACTGCCCAGATAATAAAATTCATCGCTTAGATCGTTTAATTCCCTTAAGACCTGAATCAGCGCGGGAGAGTAAACCGGTATTTCCAGATCAAAATAAAACATGAACTCAAAATCCCTGTCGGGAATGGGACGGCTTTCCAGTTTGATCAGGTTGATACCGTGGATATAAAAACGGGACAGGATTTGATAAAGGGAACCGGGCCTATGGGGGATGGTGAGCATCAAACTGGTTTTGTCCGCGCCGGGATAAATGGCGAGTGACTTTGAAACACAGATAAAACGGGTATAGTTATTGCCCTGATCCTGCACCGAATCCGCAAGGCGGCGCAAATTATACAGATCAGCGCAGTTTCTGGAGGAAAGGGCGGCCACATCTTTTCGCGGAGACTCGGAGACCATTTTTGCCGCCACAGCGGTATTTTCGCAGGCTGTTACTTTGCAGTTCAGGGTTTTCAGAAAACCCGAACATTGGGCGATGGCCTGCTCGTGAGAAAAGATTTCCTTGATAGATGAAATCGCGGTCTCTTCTTTGGCAAGCAGACAATGATCGACTTTGATTCGAACACTCCGCACGATACTGAAGGGATAGCGCATCATGAGATCGTACACATGGTTGATTGAGCCTGCGGTGCTGTTTTCCAGAGGCAGAAGTCCATAAGGACTCAAGCCGCTGTCAATGGCGGCAAAGACACCATCAAAGGTATTGCAGTACAAGATGCTGGGTAAAGCGAATAATTTTTCCGCGGCAAGCTGGGAATAAGCCCCTTCCGTGCCCTGACAGGCAACTACTGTCCGCGAGGGGAACATCCATTCCGTATCACGAATGGCGCTTTGTATCCGATCCGCAATGCCGGATGAAGGATTCAAAATCCGTTCCTGTTCAGAGCGGCTTAATTCAAACAGCAAAGAGTACAGGGCGGTAATATAGGATTCCCGTCCCTCCCCAACGTTATGCGTCAGATCGAATAATATTTGCCGCTCACGCGCAGGATCGTGAATCGCCAGATTATTCTGCTGTTTGTACTGCGCTATTTCCGCGGAAACATCCAGCCGCTGTTGAAACAGGCGGACAAGATCGCTGTCGATTTTGTCAATTTGTTGTCGCAATTCCTGTAAGTCCATACAATTTACTCCCTTATTTATTTTCCCATACACCGCCCAGGGCAGTGTTAAAATCCTCAAAAAAGCCGGGGTAAGATTTTCTGACCGCTTCCGCATTGGTGATCACAACCGGGCCGGTACATGCGGCGGAAAGTACGGCGGCGGTCATGGCAATGCGGTGATCGCCGAAGGATTCTGTTTCACCGCCGGGCAGCGTTCTTTTGCCATGAATGACAAGTCCGTCTTCTGTTTCCGCGACATCCGCTCCCAGATTTGAAAGGGATATGGCTACTGTGCGGAGCCTGTCGCTTTCCTTGATCCGAAGCCGTCCGGCGTTGCGAATAACGGTTTCCCCTTCCGCGACAGAAGCTGCGGCGGCCAGAACGGGGACCAAATCCGGCGTGTCCCCCGCGTCAATTTCAATGCCCCGGAGCGCGCCGGGGGATACGGTAACGCTGTCACGGTCATAAGAAACATGGGCCCCAAAACGCTCCAGTAGTCCGGTAATTGCCCGGTCGCCCTGACGGGAGTCTGCCTTGAGTCCGGTACAGCTTATACTGCCCGCACCTATAGCGCCTGCCGAGAGCCAGAACGCCGCGTTGGACCAGTCTCCTTCGGCATGGACAGTTCCGGGTGAACAGTACATTTGCGATCCGGGCACACGGAATGTCAGGGGCTGCCCGGCTTCTTCAATCTTTATGTTAAAAATGCCAAGCGCTTCCAGCGTCATATCCACATAAGGCCGCGACTCTAAAATTCCTGTTACGCGAATCAGGCTGTCTCCCTCAAGCAGAGGCAGGCTGAACAGCAGTCCGCTGATAAATTGAGAAGAAATATTTCCGGGCAGGGTATATTCCCCGCTTTTCAATTTGCCTTCGCAGTTCAGGGGCGATGATCCTGG
>JAIRUN010000058.1 GCA_031254365.1 Treponema sp.
GGTGACTGACACCTTTTCCGGCGCCCACCTCTTACAGTCCGTACAGTTCGCTGTATTTTCCCTCTATATAATTCAGGAACGGACCGGCTTGCAATTTTTCTCCGGTGATTTTGTACAGCAGCTCCGCAGGTTCCAGACGGCAGCCCCAGCAATACACCGTGTCCCGCAGCCATGTGTAGAGCCGCTCAAATTGTCCCGCAGCGACAAGGCCGTCAAGTTCGGGAATATCTTCCTTGAGCTTTCCGGTGATTTGCAGGCCGTAGAGATTCCCCAGCGCATAACTGGGAAAGTATCCAAAGGAACCCATTGACCAGTGAATGTCCTGCAAGACTCCGTCCGCGTCTGTTTCACTTTCAAGTCCGAAGTACTCTTTTGTTTTTTCCCGCCAGATCGCGGGGAGTTTTTCCGGCGCAAGTTCGCCGGAAATAAGCTGCTGCTCCAGTTCAAAACGGAGAATAATATGCAGGGAATAGCTTAACTCGTCAGCGTCAACCCGGATAAGCGAAGGCCGCACCGCGTTGACCGCCCGGTAAAAACTATCCGCGCTGACCGGGGCAAGCTGCGGAAAACAATCGCATAACATGGGGAAGATTCCGCTCAGGAAGGGGCGGCTGCGCCCGATGACATTTTCCCAAAAACGGGATTGTGACTCGTGAAGCGCCATTGAAGCCCCGTCAGCAAGGCAGCTTCCCCGCAGTTCCGGCGGGAAACCCATTTCGTACAGGGCATGGCCGGTTTCGTGAATTACCGAGAACAGGCCGGAAAGCAAATTAGCGGGAAAGTAACGGGTTGTTATGCGAATATCATCAGAACCGAGCGTTGTGGTAAAAGGATGTGCGCTGGTGTCCAGCCGTCCCCGCTCGCGGTCAAAGCCGATGTAATCCATGAGCCGCTGATTAAATGCGGCCTGCTGCTCAACCGCGAATGTTTGTGTAAGGAACGAAGTGTCCGGCAGGGCGCGGGACGCGATCTGCTTGAGAAGTTTTGTCAGCCGCTCGCGCAGCGCGGCGAATAGCGCGCTGATTTCCACCGCGCCCATTCCCGGTTCGTATATGTCAAGGAGGCCGTCATACAGCGATTGACCGCTGCCGCCGCCATCACTGTCGCCGCCGCTGTTACCACTGCCAAAGCCCCAGTACTCGGCTTTCTTGCGGGCAAAGTCGATCATGGTTTGCAGATGGGGCAAAAAAGCGGCAAAGTCATTGTTCCGCCGGGCCTGTACCCATGCTGCCTGCGAAAGCCCCTCGGCGCGGGCCGCGGCGCTGACAAATTCCACCGGAAGTTTGACTGCCTTGTCAAACCTGCGGCGCATGACACGCAGAAAGTCCCGATTAAGCGCGCTCAGGCTTTCATAGCCGCGGGGATTTTCAGAAACCGAACCCAGCGCGGCGAGCAGCGATCCGGTTTCTCCGGCAGTAAGCCGCTCGTGGGCAATGCCTTCAAGCACGGCCAACTGTTCGGCCCGTTCCGCAACGCCGCGGGGCGGCAGATACGTTTCCTGATCCCACTGGAGCGCGGCCGCTGCCCGTTCCAGATGGCGGTATTCCCGGTCAATCGAATGAAGTTTTTCCACCAGTTCATCAGAATTCATGGCATCACACTATATTCCCGTACTACCTGAATCTCGTTCTGTACCGGAACAGAACCGGCGGCTTCATGCGCTGCGGACAGCGCTGCTTCGACCAGAGCCTGAGAATTGGTTACGCCGTACAGGGTAATATGCTGACCGGAAACCGTTGCTTCAAGAAAATGAATGGGAATTTCCTTGTCATACATAATGTGGTGTTTAACCTGCTGCTCAAGAATCATATCTTTCAGACGGGCAGCGCTTTGGGATTCCGTTTCAGGGGTTAAAATATATTCCTTAAGGCGCTTGATAATTTCAGCGCAGGCAGCAGGCTGCAAGACTCCGGTGTTGAGGGAAAGGTGATAATTCCCCGGATCCTTCCAGTCTACATCAAAAAAATACCGGTGAAAGCCAATGCGATCCTGATCGCTGTGGTCAATGATCTGCCGCGCACGCCGCTCATCGCAGTGGAAATAACTCTTTACCCGCTCAATGCGAATTTCAGGATGCGCTGCCAAAAACACCGAAATAACTCCGGGTATATTTCTGAACACTACGGCTGCGCCCCGGCCAATGATTACGCTTGGCCCCTGTTCAACCTCGGTAAATATGGCGGTCTTGAGAAAATGCAGATAATCATCTCTGTCCTGTGAAAGGGACGCAAAAAACGAAGGCTTGCGCTCATCGTACTTTTTGAGTTTCTGCCCCTCAATTCCATAAGACTTGATCCGGTCCTCCAGCGCCTGTTTATCTACCAAACGATAGCCCAGCAATTTCGCCAGTTCCTGAGCGGTTTCATCGCCCAGCGCCGCCAATTCACGGGAAATGGTAATGATGGCCATGTAAACTCCTTTCCTCTGATATAATATACCAAAAAAGCCGAAAAACCAACTCCAAGAATGAACATACTGGCATTGAGACGCGAATACTTGATTCTATCCCTAAATAGTGATACATTATATCTATGAAGAATTATATAAAAATTTTCGCTATTGGAGCGATAGTCGCGGCGGTGCTGGCATTTACCTCATGTTTATTGGACTTTGCGCCACAGTACGAGTGGACTTTTATCAATACCACTCAATACACAATTCAGGTAGAATGTGAAGATTTTGATCCTTCAGGATTCAAATTGGAACCAGGTAAACGTCAAAATGCGACAACAAGCAGTACCGGAGATATTCCGGTTAACTGGTCTGTTCCCTATGAACCGGAAGCAAAGAGAAATATTGAAATGATACAAAATGATGACAGAA